>CAYTRM010000006.1:0-20672 GCA_964440225.1 uncultured Thermoleophilia bacterium
TGAACTCGATGCCGGACTCGACGAGGAGCCCGAGGGTCTGGTTGCTCTCCTCGAGTTGCTCCATGAGGGCCGCGTTCTCGAAGGCTCCGGCCATCATCTGGCCGACTCTCATCAGGAAGCCGCGATGCTCCGCGTAGTCGCGCCGCCGGCGGTCGTACACATCCAGGAGGCCGACGACTCTGCGGTCGAGCGCGAAGGGCACGCAGATCTCACTCTGCGACCCGGATTGCAGGTAGAGGTCGCGCTCGTAGTCACTGAGACGCGGATCATCGGGGCTCTCGATGACCAGGGGTTCGAGCCGGCTGATCGCGTCCCGGGTGCTCGGGAACAGGTCGAGGTCGAGCGGCTTGCCCGCGTGCTCGTCCTCGAATCTCCCGTCATCGTACGTGAGCACGCAGTGCAGCTTGTCGCCGCGGAGAAGGAAGATCTGGCAGCCGTCCGCGTCCATGGTCTCGGCGATGCGCGGTCCGACGGCGCGCGCCAGCTCCGTGAGCCCGCCGGCGCTGGAGGCCGCAGAGCCGAGCTCGACGAGTCCGGCGAGCTCCGCGTTGCGGCGCTCGAGTTCGTCGAGCAGCATGGCGCTCTTGATGGCCCCCACGGCCGTCTGGGTGACGCTCTGCAGGAAGTCGAGGTACTCGCCGTAGTCGCGCGGCCGCGTGTCGAACACGTCGATCAGGCCGATCGCCGTGTCGCCGGCCATCAGCGGGATGCAGAGCTCGCTCTGGAAGCCGTACTCAGCCATGTCCGCGCGCTCCTCGGCCGTCAGCCGCGGATCGTCGAGACTGCCGATGGTCATCGGCCGACCGCTGCGCACAGCCAGGTCCGTGGCGGGGAATCGCTCCATGTCGAGTGCGCGGCCGACGACGCTTGCATCGAACCCGTCGCGATCGGCGCTGACGAGGCAGCGAAGCCGATCGCCCTGGAGGGTGAAGACGTCGCAGTCGGCCGCGCCGACGGTGTCGCGCGTCCTCTCGGCCAGAGCGGCAAGGGCCTCGCTGAGGTCGGCGGCCTGTGCCGTCGCGGTCCCGAGCTCGATGGTGTCCCGAAGGACGCTGGAGCGGTGGGCAAGCTGTTCGACAAGCTGGGCGTTCTCGACGGCTCCGGCCACGGTCTGGGCAGCGTTGCGCAGGAAGCTGAGGTACTCGCCGTAGTCACGCTCCCGGGTGTCGTAGATGTCGAGCATGCCGTACAGGCGATCGTTGACGACCAGCGGCACCGAGATCTCGCTCGCGAACCCGTACTCGTGGTACGCGCGGCGTTCCCGCTCGCTCAGTTTGGGGTCGTCGGGACTCGCGACGACGAGCACCTCGTGGGCGTTCATCGCGGCGATCACCGTCGGGTAGCTGTCGGCGTCGAGGATCGTGCCGATCGCGGCCTCGTCGTGACCGCTGCGGTCGTAGCTGGCCACGCAGCGCAGGCCCTCCGCGCTCACTCTGTAGAGGTCACAGTTGGCGGCGTCGAGGGCCCCGACGAGCCGCTCGGCGACGCCGCGGACGAGAGTGTCCAGATCGCGCGACCGGGTCGCGAGCGCGCCGAGCTCGACGAGCTCGTTGAGGATGCGGCTGCGTCGCTCGGCCTGCTCGAAGAGCGACGCGTTCTCGAGAGCGTGGGACGCGACCTGGCCGAGGCCGCGGATCAGGTCCAGGTCGGGCGTGAAGTCCCTGGGCTGGTAGTCCGAGAGCTCGATCAGCCCGATGACTCTTCCGCGCGAGGTCAGAGGCATGGAGAGTTGCGATTGGTAGCCCCACTTCTCGAGGGAGTAGCGGCCCTCGTCGTCCAGGAGCGGGTCGTCGAGACCGGCGGCGACGGCGATCTCGGCGGTCTCGACGGCGCGCCGACTGCACGGATAGCGACGGAGGGGCAGTACCACGTCCTCCCATTCGGCGTCGAAGGATCCTCCGTCGTAGCTCATCAAGGCGCGAAGCGTGTCGCCTTCGACGGCGTAGATGTCGGTCACGGGTACCCGCACGAGCCTCGAGAGGCGCTCGACGACCGCCTTCAGGACCCCGCTCGTACTCAGCGTCGACGCATCCTCGAGGCTCGCCTCGACGACCGCGCTGAGATCGCGGTTCCTTCGCCGCAGACCCGCGATCGTCTCGGCGACGGCGGGTTGCTCGTCGAGGCTCCACGTGGCGCCGTCGCGGATCGGCAGCGCCCCGCCGGAGCCGCCCGCGGCGGCCGGCTCCGGCAGGCCGTCCCGCGCGGGTTGCGCGAGGGCGTCGACATCGATCCGCGACGCATCCGTGTCGCGACGCGCCGCAGGCTCGTCCGAGCCGGGATCCCGGTCGCCGGCCGTCGTCATCGAGCCGGCGGAGGCCGGCGAGGGCAGGGCGACCTCGGCCACCGCCACGGACCCCTTCATCGTGGACGGCGGGAGCGCGTCTCCAGCGTCTCCGCCGGCGATGACGAGGCTCATCTGCTGCGCCATGAACTCGGCGAACGCGACGCCGACGCCGTCGAACGAGCGTGGCGCACCGAGTTCGACCAGCTCCAGCACGCCGGACGCAGGGGCCGGCAGGACCAAAGGCACTGCGAGGATCGCCCGGTCGCCGTGCACTCGATGAGCACCGGCTTCGTCGCGGGTCAGCAGGCTGGTCGAGGAGACGTCGGGAATCACCATGCGCCGGCCTGTGCGCAGGACTTCGGCTGCGGCGGGCAGTTCTGCGCCCGCGCCGATCGACGGCCGTCCCTCGGTCCGGCCGCTCGGCACCGCAAGCACCCAGCGCCGCTCGCCCACTCCGTCGATCGACAGGCGACATGAGCCTACCCCCACTCCGTCTGCGGCGGCTCGCGAAAGCGCGATGAGCGGGGCAGCGAGCCGAGTGAGATCCGCGGCGCCCGACGGGCTCTCCGGGGGTCGCGGATCTGAGGGTGCGGTCGCCTGGCTCGCGGCATCGGCGCGCAGCAGCGAGTCGACATCCCGGCGGCGGTATCTGCGATGCCCCCCCGGGCTGCGATAGCAGATCAGCTTGCCGGCATCGCTCCAGCGCCTCACCGTGTTGGCGTTCACGCCGAGTGCTTCGGCTGCTTCGCCGAGGCGGAGCCAGTCTTCTCCGTTCGCTCGTCCTATGCGCATATCGGTGATGGGGTCGGGAGTCGGGTCTCGCACGCAAAGTTCACGAATTCTATGCAAAGTCCTTCGCCGGTGTCACCTGTGGCTCGAGATCGGCGTGGTGGCGAAGCCAGGAAGGCCAGAAGGCCTGCGAGCGAGTGGCCGCCTGCTACCGGGAGCCGGGCGGGCGTGACGCGCCCTCGACCGCATCGCCATGGAAGGGCTGAATGCGGTCGCGCCCCCAGCGTTTGGCCAGGTACATGGCCCAGTCCGACTTGTCGATGAGCTCCTCCATGCGGGTGGCGTCGGACGGATAGGAGGCGCTGCCGATGCTCAGAGTGATGGCACGCTCGGGTCCTCCAAGGTCGAGGCCGGCTACGCCGGCGCGGATGCGCTCCGCGACCTCGGAGGCGGCCTCCGCGGGCGTGTCGATGAGAATGACGGTGATCTCTTCCCCGCCGTATCGAGCCGCCAGGTCGACTTGGCGGATCGACCGCAGGACGACGCCGGCGACGGCGCGCAGCGCCGCGTCTCCGGCGACGTGGCCGAGGCGGTCGTTGTACTCCTTGAAGCGGTCGAGGTCGCAGAAGAGGAGGGAGAGCCGGCGTCCCTGCTCGGCGGCGCGCGCGACCTCCTCGCCCAGCCTTTGCTTGAAGTATCGCTGGTTGTACAGCCCGGTGAGGCCGTCGGTCACCGCGTCGACGCGCGCGCGACCGAGCCGCGCGGTGGCCGACTCCACGATCGCCGAGAGGGCGCCCCCCTGTCCGGCGGCGCTCGTCCCGAGGTCGGCCGGCCAGTCGTCGGCGGGTTGCAGATCGGCGCACACGAGACCGACCACCGCGCCGCGCTCGTCGCGCACCGCCGCCACGCCGGTCACCCACAGTCCGAAGTCGTCCAGCTGCAGGACGTTGCGCTCCGACTCGCTCTCGGCCTGATCGCCTGAGACCGAGGACCGGTCCACGGGGTCACCGAGGTGAGAGCGCAGGCCGGTATCCTCCTCGGGATCGCAGACCGTCTGCCAGCCGTCGTGCGCGGGCATGATGGTGGTGAGGAAGCGCACGCCGGGGTTGGCGTCGCGAACCTCGCGAAGCACGCACGCCATTCGCTCGTACTCCGGTCGTGACTCGTCGCCAAGAGCGCCGAGGGCCACAAGGGCGACGGGGTCGACGCGGGCCGCCGCCACCTCTGCCGCGTCACGCGCGAGGGCCCGGCGCTCGTCCAGCCGGTCGAGCACGCGCATGAACGCGGTCACCATGGCCGGGTCGAATTGGGTGCCGCGACAGCGCTCGAGCTCGGCGAGACACTCCGTGTAGGACAGCGCCTCGTGATGAGGGCGCTGGAACGACATGGCGTCGTAGGAGTCGACGATACAGAGGGCTCGGGCGACCTCGGGGATGTCGCCCGCCGCGATGCCGTCCGGATAGCCGGCGCCGTCCCAGCGCTCATGGTGGTGGCGGACGGCGCCGACGATGTCCGCGGAGAAGAGCGGCTGGATGATCTCCGCGCTGGCGACGGGGTGGCGCCGCAGCTCCACCGTCTCCTGCTGGCTCAGCCGGCCGGGCTTGAAGAGCACGTCGTCTGCGATGCCGATGCGGCCGACGTCGTGAAGAAGGGCCGCCTCTGTGATCTGCTGGAGCCGGTCGGCGGGCCAGTCGAGTTCCCGCCCGAGTAGAAGCATGTAGGCGGCGACGCGCGCCGCATGGCCCACCGCATAGTAGTCGCGAGCGTTCAGGGCGGAGATCAGCGCCTTCAGATTGGCGACGTGCATGGTCTTGATGGTCTCGTACAGGCGCGCGTTCTTGAACGAGAGCGCGAGCAGCGCGCCGACCTTCTCGAGCAGGCGATGGTCGGCGGCGGCGAACGCGTCCCGTTCGCGGGACGCGAGGAACAGCACGCCGGCCATCGCCTCGTCGATGAAGATGCCGATGGCGAGCGCGGAGCTCGGCTCCGTGAGCGTGAGCCCGGCCTCACCGGGCAGTGACGCCTCACCGACCGGGACGAGCGCGACGCGGTCGCGACTCAGCGCCCCGGTCGCGGAATCCCACAGACAGGAAGCCGTCGCCCCAAGCGCCGGTGATGACGCGTACACGACGCTCCGCCGATCCCCATCACCGGCCATCACGAGGCAGGCCTCGGTGAACGGCACCAGCGTGGCGAGCTCCTCGATGGTCGTCGCGGCGACCGTCCCGCTGTCCAGGCTCGATCCCGCCCGGACCGCGATCTGGTTGAGAAGCTCAGACTCGCGGCTGCGGAGCTCCGCGTCGCGGAACAGGCCGGCGTTGGCCAGCGCGATGGCCGCGACGCGGCACACGGCCTCGACCGTCGCGATCTCGGCGCCGGTGAACGCGCGCTCGACCCTTGTCTCGTGGAGTTCGGCGAGGCCGACGACCCGCTGTTCGATCACGAGAGGCACCAGAAGGGCGCTTCTTCGTCCATGGCCTGTCGGGTCGAGCCGCGCGTCGACGCCGGGCCGTTCATCGTCGGCGCCGGCGACGCTCACCACGGTGCGCGACTCCACGGCAAGCCGGGACGCGCGCCATTCGTCAAGGCGGAAGGCCGTGTGCAGCCACGCGTCGTCGTCGGCGCCTCGCAGGATGCTCGCGCCGCAGCGCAGTCCGTTCCCGTGCAGTGTGTAGACGTCGCAGCTGTCGGCGCCGGACGCCTGGCAGAGGCGGCGGGCGATCGCCTTGAGCACCCTCGCGAGATCGAGCGATGCGGCGAGATCCAGACTGGCCGCGTTGATCTGCTCGAGACGCGCCGTGCCCGCATCGAGAGCGGCCTGGACGCGTGCGCCCGCAAGCGCCTGAGCGGCTATCTGGCCGAGTCCGCGGAGAAGGTCGAGGTGCTGGAACCCCCGCGGTTCGTCGCCGAACAGCGTCGCGACGCCGACGACCACGCCGCGATCGATCAGGGGCAGCTCGAGCAGAGCGGTGAATCCAAGGTCCCGGTTCGCCGAGCGCTCGAGCTCGGTCATCCCGGGGGCGCTCTCGATATCGGTCACCGTCACGGGCCGTTTGAGCGCGACTGCGCGGCTGCACGCGGCGAAGTCCCCCAGGGCGTGCTTCGTCCCGGGGAAGGCCGCGTCGACGTCGTGCCCGTCGGTGCTCACCATGCCTACGAGCGTCGCCTCTTCGAGGGCGTAGATGTCGCAGCAGCCTGCTCCGGCGGCAAGGCACATTCTGGCGGCCACGGAACGCAGCACCCTCTGGAGGTCGTGGGAAGAGCCGAGTTCGAGGCCCGACTCGGCGAGCAGCCGAAGCTCCTGGTTGGTGTCGGCGAGCCGCTCGAGCAGCAGAGCGTTGTCCAGGGCTCCAGCGACCAGCTGTCCGACACCGCGGGCGAAGTCGAGGTGTCTCGCATAGTCGCGAGCGCGCACATCGAAGACGCGGATGACTCCGACGAGCCGGTCCTCGATGAGGAGCGGGATCACGAGCTCGCTCGCGAAGCCCCGCCGTGCCAGTACCCGGCGCTCCTCGTCGGTCAGTTGAGGGTCGTTTGCGGCTGGGACGACGAGCACGTCGCGGTCGCGGGCGGCGTTCACGAGACGTGGCGACTCCTCGAGCGTCGTCGGGCTCGCGGCGTCGGGCTCCAGGCCCTGCGGTCGGGCGTCGGCGCCGGCGAGACGGTGCAGTTCGCCGCCTTCGACCTTGTCGATCTCGCAGCAGGCCGCGCCCAGCGTCTCCATCAGCCGCCCGGCGACGAACGCGGCCATCGCGATGGGATCCGCGGTCTCGTTGACGCGGCCGCCCAAGCGGATGATCTCGCGGAGCGACCGGTCGCGCTGCTCCAGCTCCCGGAGGAGCAGCGCCTTGTCCAAGGTGTGAGCCGCTACCCGCGCGAGCGCGCCTGTCTCAGGCAAGACGTGGACGAAGGCGCGGGGTGCGGTATCGAGCACCTCGACCACCCCGACGATGCGCGCGTTGCTCAGAAGGGGAATGATGAGGACGGAGGCGGCGCCGCGGGCCCGGAGCGCTTCCGCTTGTGCAGGCGCGAGGCGCGGATCATCCGGTGTCGACACCACCTCCGGGCGCCCCGCCGCCACGGCTGCTTGGGTGAGCGGCAAGTCCATCAAGCCCGCCTCTGCTCCCTCGCGGCCGGCGCCGGCGCTGCCGTCCGTCCAGCTGACCAGCGTTTGCAGGCGACCCCCGTCAGTGGCGTGGATGTCGACCATCGGGGCGCGGCAGAGTGTTCCGAAGCGGCGCGCGATGACGCGAAGCACCTGCTCGGGTCCGGCGGAGCGACTCTGAGCCTCGATGTCGGCGTCGAGCACGAGCGAGAGATCGTCCAGGTCCCGCGAGAGGTGACCGAGCCGCTCATCCTGCCCGAGGACCATGGCCGCCAGTCTCGTCAGCGGCGCCAGCTGAGGGAGCGTGTGCGAGAGATCCCTGGGGCGGCGGTCCCCGAGCAGCAGCAGGCCCGTCACGCCCGACGTCGTGGTGAGCGGAACGAAGGCGAGACTGATGAGGTCGGGATCGCCGGTGAGCGCTTCACGCTGTCCCGGCGTCAGGCGGGGGTCATCCCGGCTGGTGAGGACGACGGCGCTGGCGGTGGCGATCGCCTGGCGGGCCGGTGGCGCGTCGGCCACCTGCCACCGGGCGCCCGGCGTGGGTCCGAAGGCGACGGCCGAGTGTTGCACCGCGACGACGAGGGCGCGGTCTCCCGCGATCCTGCTGATGCAGCAGAACGGGACGCGGGCCGCTTCGCAGATGTCGCGTGCGGTCGCGGCAAGCAGCGGCTGTACGTCATCGCGCGGCCCGGATGTCCCGTCCGGGCCGCAAGCACGGTCGCGCCGCTGTGCGCCAGCCTCCATGTGTGGCTCATCGGCAGCGCATCACACCACCTGAACCGCATCGGACTGGGACATTCCGCCAGGCAGCCATACGGTGAAATAAGTAGACCTTGGTGGCGCCTGCCGTCAGCTGTCGTCGCCCGCGTCTCCCGCAGGCTCCGCGGGCGCATCGTCGGCGCTGGCGATCGCCCTGGCGATCTCGATGAACGCGGCGCCGACGGGCGTCGATGAGTCGAGCGCCGCCGGAAGACCGCGGTCACCGCCCTCGCGCGTCGCTTCGTCCAGCGGGATGCGGCCGAGGAGCCGGGTGTCCATGAGCCTGGCGATCTCGAATGCTCCGCCGCGCCCGAAGATGTAGTGGCGCTCGTTGCACGATGGGCAGACGAAGTACGACATGTTCTCGATGACGCCGAGGACACGCTGCTTCGTCATCTGCGCCATCTTCGCGGCCTTCACCGCAGTCCGTGCCGCGGCCTCTTGCGGCGTGGTCACGATGATGAGCTCTGCGCCCGGTATCATCTGCGCGACCGTGAGCGCTATGTCACCGGTGCCCGGAGGAAGGTCGATGAGCAGGTAGTCGGGGCTGCCCCATAAGACGTCGCCGAGGAACTGCTCGATGGCTCGGCCCAGCATGGGGCCGCGCCAGACGACGGGTTCGTTGTCGGGCAGGAAGAAGCCCATGGAGACGATCTTCACACCATGCGCCTCAGGCGGGATCATCTTGCCGTTGAAGGTCTCGGGTGGCACGGATGGGAGCCCCATCATGAGCGGGATGGTCGGCCCGTACACGTCGGCGTCGATGAGCGCCACGGAGTGCCCGCCGGCCGCGAGCGCCGTGGCGAGGTTGGCCGTGACCGTGCTCTTGCCGACGCCGCCCTTCCCGCTGGCGATGGCGATGGTCCGGGTGGCGGAGCCTGGACCGAAGAGCGATTCGACCAGCTGGTCGCGGCCCTTGAGGCGAGCGGTGAGGGCGTTCCGCTCGTCATCCGACATCGCGCCCAGCTTGACCTCCACGTTCCGGCCCCCGGCGATCGCGGCAAGAGCCTGTTCGGCGTCCGCCCGGATCTGGTTGCGCAGGGGGCACGCCGCGGTGGTCAGGACGATGGTTGCACCGATGCGGCCGTCTTCCACCACGACGTCGCGGACCATGCCGAGGTCCACGATGTCACGCTGCAATTCGGGGTCCTTCACGGTGGCGAGGGCCCGCAGGGCGTCTTCCTGGTTCACAGTGTCCTCCACTGGTCGGTGACGGCTCTTGTTGTGTACCCGGCATGCGTGGCGCACAGTCGAAGGCACGATCCTAGCAGGGTCGGGAGACGGGCCCTCGCCCCGCTTCACAAGTCGGGCAGAAGCGCTTCACTGGTTCTTCAAAGCGACGCGGTACCGTGACTGAGGACGTAACAGAGCGGTCTTCGCGCAGCTGGCGCGGGGTTCGTGGGGTTGCCGCCAGGCGGCGGCGCTCTCTCAGTCGGAAGGAGTGATGTGGGATGAAGGTCTGGAAGGTGGCCCTGCTGGCGGGTGCGCTTGTCGCTGTCGGGCTGGCTGCGGCGGTCGCCATCGCGGCGGGAGCAGACGAGGCTGTTTCTGGAGGTAGAGGAGCATCTGGCGCCGACGATCGCGGTCTGGTCGAGGGCCAGGCCCACGGGTGTGGCGAAGCCGGTGGCGGAGGGCGTGGAGTGCTGTCCACTGAGGCGGCGGAAGAGCTGGCTGTCCTGCACGGTGAGGCAATGGACGCCTGGCACGCCCAGTACGGCGATGACCCGGAGAGTGATGCGGCGCAGGCCGCGCTGCAGCGTATCCGCGACGACCATCGGGCTGCGATGCAGGCGCTGACAGGGGGCCGGGGCGCCGGTCAGGCTGTCACCGGCCACGAGGGCGAGGACTGCGATGGCGATGGGCATCAGGACCACGAGAGCGAGGACGGTTACCGTCAAGGCGGCGGTAACGGGTACGGCGGAGGTGCCGGCGATGTCTGGTGAGGCGGCACGGATCGTGCGCCGAGGCACCATCCTCTTCTGGCTGGCGGTACTCAGCGGCGCTCTCTTGGCCTTTGAGCTCCTCAGCGGCGTCCTGTTGTGGTTCGTCATCCCCTCGGGTCAGGGGCGCGGCGCTTCTGGAAGCGCCACTGCGTTGGGCCTCGATCGGCACCTGTGGCTGGATCTCCACGACTGGGCGGCTCTCATGCTTACCGCAGTCGTCATCGCACACATCGCCATGCACTGGAAGTGGGTCGTTCGACAGACGCGAGCCTACTTTGGTGGCCGGCGGCCGGCGGCCGCGTCAAGTCGGGTGTCGGGCGGTTCCGCCTGACGATCGCCGACGGGAAGGCGCCGGGGGCCGGGGTTTCACGTGAAACCCCGGCCCCCGGCGCCTTCAGTGCGATGCGGGCAGAGACACGGCGCCGGCATGGCGGCCCGCCCGCCCGCCGCTCCGCCTTCTTCACGCGGTCACGTGTTTCACGTGAAACAGTTGCGCGACGGGCTCACAGAACGCGCAGGGCTTAGCGACGGGACAAGGACCGCGTCGCCGCCGGCAGCCCATGGCGGCCCGCACGAGCCGTAGGGTGCGCTCAATCGCGACCCGTGCGCACCACCGAACGACGAAGGGGCCCTCGCGGGCCCCTTCGTCGTCATCATCCCGGCATCCATCGCCGCGTCACGGCCTCCCGAAAGAGGCTGCTGCATCGCCGAGAGTAACCTTGCTAGGCCTTCAGGTTCACCGGCTCGGGATTTCCCGCGCCCGTCGCATAGGTGTCTTTGAAGAGCTCCATCAGGATAGGGCTCTCGCGAACGACCTCGAGCGAGATGACGGCATGGTCCTTCGTGTAGCCGTTGCCGATGATCATCAGCGTATCGGCTCCGATACCCTCGGCGCCCAGGGCGGCGGAGGTGAAGCTGGTCGCCATGCTGAAGAAGTAGACCACCCCGTCGTCTTTGGTCGCGAGGACCGAGGCCATCTCAGTGTTGGGGATGTCCACGCAGTTGATGGTCAGATCAGCCATCTCTCCGTCGGTGGCCTTCTGCACTTCGTCGTAGACGAAGAGCTGATCGGTCGCCGAGCCCTGGATGATGACATCGGCGAAGCCGGCCTTCTCGAGGCGCTTCTTGCCGGCGTCGCCGTGCACCAGGCAGATCACCTTGCCGGTGGGCTTGACGCGCTTCTTGGCCTCGTAGGCGCAGAGCAGGCCGCTCTTGCCGCCGGCGCCGATGATGAACACCGTCTGGCCGGGCTTGCTGAGCTTGGCGGCCTGCGCAGGGGCGCCGGCGACGTCGAGGATCGCCAGAGCGAGGGCCTCGTCCATGTCGGCGGGCATCTTGGCGTAGATGCCGGTCTCGAAGAGGATCGCCTGGCCCTTGACCTTGACCTGGCAGGTGTCCTTGTTGATGGAAAGGACCTCGTCGACCTTGAGCGGGGTGAGGGAGAGCGACACAAGCGTGGCGATGCGGTCGCCGACCTTGAGATCGCGGTCGGCCAGCTTGGGCCCGAGTGCGGCGATGGTGCCGAGAAGCATCCCGCCGGATCCGGTGTCGGGATTGTGATGCTTCCCGCGTTTGGCGATGATGTCCAGGCTGTGGCGAGCCATCTTGTGAACGTCGCCGCCCTCTACCTCCTCGATCTGGGTGAAGCTCGCGGCATCGATGTTCAGCGTGTCCACGTCGATGAGGATCTCGTTGTCGTAGATCTCCATGGTGTTGTCGACGCGCCATGCGGGCTGCGGAAGGACACCCTTGGGCTCGATCACCCTGTGAGCCCCGAACTTGTTGCCCTCTTTCATACTCTCTCCCTTCCTTTGGAGGCGAGCCTGCGCTCGATCACATGAGCTCCATGCGCGCGAGGCATCCCCCATCGGTGGTCGTGGCCGCTTGTGCTAGCCCTCTACCTTGATGACCGAGCCGGCGCCCTGGCCGCCGCCCACGCAGGCACCGGTGAGTCCGATCTCCTGACCGCGCTTCTGCAACTCGTGGATGAGCGTGACGACAAGGCGCGTGCCGGTGTTGCCGAGCGGATGACCGAGGGCGACGGCGCCGCCGTTCACGTTGACGATCTCGGCATCGAGCCCGAGCTCGCGTGTGGCCAGAGCCGCGACGCAGGCGAACGCCTCGTTGAGCTCGGCGAGCTGCACGTCCTTGCTCGTCATCCCGGCCTTCTCGAGCGCAAGCTGGGCGGCCTTGGTCTCTCCGAGGCCCATGATCGAGGGATCGACGGCGGCTGTGGCGTGGCTCACCAGCTGGGCGATCGGCTTCAGGCCGAGCTCGGCAGCCTTCTTGCGCGACGTCACGACCAGCGCGCTGGCTCCATCGGAGATCGCCGATGCGTTGCCCGCCGTCACGACGCCGTCCTTCTTGAACACCGGCTTGAGGCCGGCGAGGATCTCCGGCGAGGTCTCACGAGGGCACTCGTCGGTGTCGACGACCTTGGGGTCGCCCTTTCGCTGAGGAATCACGACGGGGACGATCTCATCCTTGAACCTGCCGGCTTTGATCGCCGCGATCGCGCGAAGCTGGCTCTGGTAGGCGACCTCGTTCTGAAGGTCCTTGCTGATGTCGAACTGCTCGCTGAGGTTCTCAGCGGTGAGGCCCATGTGCGTGCCCCCGATGGCGCACCAGAGACCGTCGAGCACCATGGCGTCGAACATCTCGGCGGACGGCATGCCCATGCGGTAGCCGCTGCGGCCGTTCTGCAGCAGCCACGGAGCGCGGGTCATGTTCTCGGTCCCGCCGACCAGGTACAGTTCGCCGTCGCCCGCCTTGATGTTTGAGGCGGCCCAGGCGAGGGCCGCGGCGCTCGACACACAGACGCGGTTCACGGTCGCTGCGGGCACGTCGTCAGGAATGCCCGCCTTGAGAGCCGTCTGGCGGGCGACGTTCTGGCCCAGGCCCGCCTGGATCACGTTGCCGAAGAGGACTTCGTCTAGCTGGTCGCCGGTGACCCCGGCGCGCTTCATCGCTTCGGCCATCGCGACCGCTCCGAGTTCCTGAGCCGCCGTGCCGGCGAAGCCGCCCTGGAACCGGCCCTGCGCGGTCCGTACCGCGGAAAGGATGACGATATCGTTGTCAGACACTGTGGCCTCCTGGTGCCGATGTGTGTGCGCTTGCAGCCTCCACCGCGGTCTCCACCTGCTGCATCACGACACAGTTACTGGTAGGGATCATGTGCATGCCGGAAGTTCACACGCCCGAGTGGCGCCGCACGACTTCCTGCGTGAGGAACGAAGCGACCTCGAGGGGTGTGGTGCGAGGGCCGAAGCCGGCGTCGTAGCCGAGCTCCTTGGCGAAGGCGTTGTTGATGCGAGGCCCTCCGACGATCAGCACGAAGCGCTCACGCACGCCCTCGGCTTCGAGTAGCTCGATCAGCTGCGTGAGGTGCTGTACGTGGATGTTCTTCTGGGTGACGATCTGGCTCACGAGGATGGCGTCGGCATCACGTTCCAGCGCCGTCTTGAGCAGCTGCGCGCACGGGATCTGCGAGCCCATGTTGAGGGCATCCATCTCGGGGTAGCGCTCGAGCCCGTAGTTGCCGGCGAAGCCCTTCATGTTCATGATCGCGTCGATCCCCACCGTGTGGGCGTCGCTCTCGATGGCCGCGCCGACGACGCCGAGCTTGCGGCCCAGCTTCTCCTTGATGAGGGCGTTGATCGCGTAGTAGTCCATCTCGTCGACCTCGAGGTAGTCGCCCTTGACCTCGTCGGGATCGATCCCGCTGTCGGTGCGCCCGTAGGCGACGAAGAAGGTGTACTCGGGGTCTATGGCCTTGCACTCGGCGATGCCGACGGTATGGAACCCGAGCTTCTCGAGGAACTGCTTGCCGACATCCGGCGCCTTGACGGAGTACGTCAGCGGCAGCGTGAAGGAGAACTGGATGACGCCGTCATCACGAGTATCACCATACGGTCTAATCAACATTAGCGCCCTCCCTCCTTGCCCGATGCCGGTCCGCCGGGAGCCGGACCCTCGGGGGCGCCGCTCATCCGGCTCTCACGCAGTGCCGAGAAGAACGGGTTGAAGTAGTCGTCGGTCACCTTGAAGACGCCTTCGAAGCCGCGTCCGCCCCGCGGGTCACGCTTCACGTCGGCGAACTCACCGTCTTCCAGGGCCTTGAAGAGGCTGATGTCGCGCACGTGCTCCAGCTGCTCCGTGGCCTTCTGCAGTTGATCGTTGGCGCGTTGCTCGATCATCCCGCCGGGCTTGTACATGACCTCGCCGGCCAGGTCGCGGCAACTCTCGAAGACGTACTTGGCGTTCTTGATGCTCAGGTAGCGGTCCTGGAGCAGCGGTGTGTGCAGGGCTTCGGTGAGCATCCCGAGCAGCATGATCTCCTGGCCCGTGAAGATGCCGGTGAAGTTGAACATGCCGTCGATGATGTGCCCCTGGAAGATGTCGCCCGGCATGTACTTGGTGGGCGGCATGTACTTCAGCGGGTAGCCGGGGAAGAGCTGACGGACGAGCTGCGCGTCGGCGATCTGGTAGACGACCTGGTCCGGCGTCTGCGGGTCGATCTCGAACGCGTGGCCGAGACCGATCTGCCAGGGCTCGAGGTTGGCGCGCAGGGCGAAGGCCTCGTTGATGAAGTCGGAGCTGACGACCGTGTACCCCTTGTCGAACGCGTCGGCCGTCGTGAGGTAGTTGTCCTCACCGGTGTTGATGATGATGCCGGCCCGCGCGTTGATCAGCCGGCTGAGGTACTGGTCCACGAAGGTGCGCTGCATGTTGATGTTGCGGAAGATGATGCCGTACATGGAGTCGTTCAGCATCATGTCCAGCCGCTCGAGCGCGCCCATCGTGGCGATCTCGGGCATGCAGAGGCCGCTCGCGTAGTTGCAGAGCCGGATGTAGCGGCCGAGCTCTTCGCCGACCTCGTCGAGGGCGGCGCGCATCAGGCGGAAGTTCTCCTGCGTCGCGTAGGTGCCGCCGAAGCCCTCCGTGGTCTCGCCGAAGGGGACGTAGTCGAGCAGGCTCTGGGCCGTCGTTCGGATGACCGCGACGACGTCGGCGCCGGCGCGAGCCGCAGCCTTTGCCTGCGCCGCATCCTCGTAGATGTTGCCGGTCGCGACGATCACATACACGTACGGCTTGAGCGCCTCTCCGGTCTGAGCGACGAGCTCGTTGCGGCGCGCGCGAACGGCGTCGATGCGCGCCACCCCTTCTCTCGCTAGATCCTCGGCGCGCACCTCTGCGGCGGCGCGTCGTTCTGCCGGCACCTCAGCGAGCTCGAGCTCGCCCGCGGCGACGGCTACGGCGAGCTCCTGCGCATTCTTGCCGGACCGCAGCATGGCGTCGACGAACGGTCTCATGATGCCGCCGGGAAGCAGATCCCGGGCATGTTCGACGACGATGTTCACGAGCGGCACGTCGATCTCGTTCACGCCGGCCACGCCGAGCAGCCGCAGGGTCGCGCGCTCGGTGGAATCGGTCGTGTGTTCCTCGATGTGCTGCTGGATGTCGTCAGCGATCGCATCGGCGGCGGCCCGGGCGCGGTCGACCAGCTCGGGCTTCAGGCGGAGCGCATCGTTCACTTGACCACCCACTTTCGTCAGGGAGAGGCGACGGCACGAGGGTCCGCGGCGCTGCCGACGGGCAGCCGGGCGAAACCATTCACGACGTCGAACAGAGGGACGCGGTCGCCGACTGCCTCGGCGACCGCTGCGAAGAAGACCTTGGGCTGGTACGGCTGTGGTACTCGGAACGGGTTCACGGTGAGGGCGAGCACGCGCAGCGGCGTGAGGACCTCGAGCCGGATGCCGCGCTTGAGGAACCGGCCGATCACGGCCGGCGGCAGCACCAGGACCGTCGCGTCGCGGACGACGACGCGGACGTCGCTGCGCGGCGGCAGGATGCGGGTGAAGTCGTCGACGAACTCCTGCGTGAGAGCGCCGCCGATCAGCAGCGTATGCGCCTGGAGACGCTCGACCTCACGGGCGACGGTCACACCTTCGCCGACCACCGTCGTCAGGTCGAGCACCGTGGCCGAACCGTCGGCGGCGAATGCCACGGCGCGTGCGCCCGCCGCGGCGTGTGCTTCGACGAGCGCGCGTGTCTCAGCATCTACCTCGGACAGCGTGAGGAGGTCGAGCGCTCCGGTCGTGGTCTCGAGAACATCGTCCAGAGTGTCCCCTACCATCCCGCCTGTGGCGACGACGACGCCGTCGCTGACCCTCGGCGAGGCGCTGCCGATCCGGTTGATGGCGCCGTCGACGAGCACTTGCTCGGCTCCCAGGGCTTGAAGGTGCTCGACGGTGACGCGCAGTTCCGCGAGCGTCGTGGGCCCGCTCACCTCGACGGCGCCCTCGCCCGAGGCGCGACCGAGAACGACGCGGCCGAGCGGTGTGTGGAAGGGCAGTTCCTCGAGCGCCGCCATCGTGTAGCGCGAGCGCTCGAGCGAGCCCTGGGTCGTGGCGACGAGCGTGCCTGCCGGCGGCGTGATGCTCGGCTTGGCCAGGCCGGTGAGGTGGTCGGTGCGCTCGCCGTCCAGGCCGAGCGAGGTGAGGCCGAAGAGGCGGCCGCAGCCGGACAGGAGCGAGTTGACGACCGTCGTCTTGCCGGCGTTCTTGACGAGGCCGACGACCGCGATCGAGCGGCCGCCGGAACCGGCGATGATGTCGCAGAGAGCAGCGATCGTCGCCGCGTCCGCGCGGGTCCCGGTGACGCCGGGACGGCTCGACGGCGTCATCCCTTGCCCCTGCCGCCCGCGGTGCGCACCGGCTGCGCATCGCCGCCATCGGCGTGCACCGCCGCGCCGTGGCGGATCTCCTTGAGGTACGCGAAGATCGTGTACCGGGAGAGGTCGAGAGCCTCGGCGACCTGCTCGGCCGATCGCTTGACGAGGAACGCGCCGCGCTCCTCGAGTCGCGTGACGACCTCCATCTTCTCCTCGCGCGACATCGCCGCGGGTGTCTTGCCCATCTCGTTCACGATCTTGGTGACCATGCCGGCGACGACCTCGCGGATGTCGCCGGCGAAGATCTCGCCGGCCTCCGGCGCCGCGCCGCTGCCCAGCCGGCCGACGGCAGTGAAGTTGGCGAGTGTGCGCTGCGCCTGCACGACCTCGGAGATGTCGTAGTTGAGGCCGAGGAGCCCGTAGGGCGCGCCCTCCTCGTCGCGGAGCGTCACCGCGAGCGACTTGAGGATCTTACCCTCGTGGGAGGAGATGTAGAGGCGTACGTCCTGGGAATCGTCGGTGTTGCGCAGGTTGCGCAGCATGCGGTCGGTCGGCACGTCTCCTACGGTGCGGCCGCTGACGGATCCGTTCTCAATGGCGACGATGGAGTGCGGCAGCCGGCGCGTGTCGTGCAGTACGACCTCGCAGTCCGGGCCGAACATCTCGGCCAAGCCGCGAACGATGGGCAGCAGAGTGCGCATGCGATCGTCGAGCGGCTCCTTGAGCAAGCGATTCTCCCGTGGTCGGGCAACGCGGAGCCCTCACGGGCCCGGATACACGGTATACACCCGGGGAGGCCCGTCTGTCAAAAAGAGTGGGCTCCGTACCCGAAAAAGTGGGCGGGGTCGCCGTACGCAAAGCCTGGCGGCGCATACAGCGCCCGGAGTGGCCGCCCCGCGCTCCAGTTCTACCCAGCGCTTCTGACCGCCGGCCTCTGGTGTCAGAGGTCGCTGGGCCGCTCAGCCAACGTGACGGTGAACTGCTGCTTCGCGCCGTCGCGCTCCGCCGTCACGGTGACCTTGTCGCCGGGCTTCTTCTTCGCGAGGAAGGCGATGAGGTCGTCGGCGCTCTCGATGTCGGTGTCGTCGACCTTGACGATCACGTCGCCACCGATCGTGAACTGCTCTCCCTGCACGGTGACGGTCTGGTCGCCGGCCCTGAGTCCGGCCTTGTCGGCGGGGCTGCCCGGTGAGACCTGCTCGACGAGGGCGCCCCCTTGCGTCTCCATGTCGAACATGCCGGCGATGTCGGCGGTCAAGGTCTTGAGGCCGACACCCATCCAGGCGTACTGCACCTTGCCGGTCGCCTTGAGTTGCTCCAGCGAGCGGATCGCCGTGTTGATCGGCACGGCGAAACCGAGGCCGTCGTTGCCGCCTCCCTGCGAGGCGATCTGCTCGTTGATGCCGATCACCCTGCCGGCGGTGTCGATCAGCGGTCCTCCGGAGTTGCCTTGGTTGATCGCGGCGTCCGTCTGGATGCCGTTGGGGATCGTCTGCCCGTTGGGCGCCTGCAGGCTGCGGCCCGTTGCCGAGACGATGCCGGCGGTGATGGAGAAGTCGTAGCCCAGCGGATTACCTATGGCGACCACCGACTCGCCGACGACGACTTTGTCGGAGTCTCCGAGAGGGAGCGGCCTGAGGTCGGCGCTCTTCGGGTCGACTTTGATGACGGCCACGTCGCTGCCTGCGTCGACGCCGACCAGCTCGCCGGCGATGCGCCGGCCTTCCGAGCCGCCCTCGTTGAAGACGACGGTGACGGCGCTGGCGCGCTGGCCTCCGTCGCTCTCGACCACGTGGGCGTTCGTCAGCACGTAGCCTTGCTCGTCGACCACGAAGCCGGTACCCAGCGCCTGCCCGCTCTGCGCCTGCCCGAACTGATCGACTCCGGTGCTGTCGAAGCGGGCCAGCACCATGACGACGCCTCCGGAGAGGTCGCGGTAGATCTGGTCGGGCGTGAGCCCCGCGGACGAGCCCGGCGCATAGGTGGCCGGGGTCTCAGGTGTCGCCTGGACGATCGTCTGCTCGACCCCTTCGAGGTCGAACACGAACACCAGCAGCAACACGACAAGAGCGGCCGCCGCTGCTCCACCGGCAAGCCCCGCGAGGAATCCTCTCAGCTTCATGGTCGTTTCCCTTCGTATCCGGACGGCCGACGCCGAGAACGCCGTGAGAGCCACTCTCGGCTCGGCCTGCACTCGCCTCATACCCTGCCCGGCGGGTATTAAGCGCATCGTCTCCCGTGTTGAGTGACCTCGCCGATGGCGTTAAGGCTCGTGAAGTCGCCGCGCGGGCTCATCCGGCGACTTCACGAGCCGGAGCGTGTGCGGCGTTTGTCGGGCGACCGCGGGAGCCGCAGGATGAACCGCGCGCCGCTCCGGCCGGGAGACTCCGCGCTGATGCTGCCGCCCATCATCTCCGTGAGCTCGCGGGCGATCGAGAGACCCAATCCGGCGCCGGTGGTCGTGCCACGCTCCTCGCGGCCCCGGTGGAAGCGCTCGAACACGTGCGGCAACTCCTGCAGGGAGATGCCCGGGCCGTCGTCCTCGACGCGGACGACGGCCTCCGTGTCCCGGACGGACGTCGTCAAACGCACCGAGTTGCCCGACGGAGAGTACTTCACGGCGTTGTCGATGAGCGCGCGCAACACTTGCGCAAGCCGCTGCTCGTCGCACCACGCCGTGTGGTCCTCGTCGCCGGCGATCTCCAGCTTCAGCTCCTTCGACTGCGCCTGGGCCTGGAACTCGTCGAGGACGGATCGCCCGACGTCGACCAGGCCCACCTCTTCGGGGTGCAGCTCGAACGACCCCGCCTCCACGCGCGAGAGGTCGAGCATGCTGACGGCCATGTTGCGCAGGCGGTCGACCTGCTGCCGCATGATCTGCAGGAACTCACGCTGCTCCTCCGGGCTCAGTTCCCCTTCGTCGATGAGCTCCAGCGACCCGGCGAGAGAGAAGAGCGGCGTCTTGAACTCGTGAGAAGCGTTGGCGATGAGGTCGCGGCGCGCTCGCTCGAGACGAGCTTGCGCGGTCACGTCGCGGAGCACGACGATGCTGGTGAAGTCGGCGGAACTGCCCACCGGATACGTGGTCGCCTCAAGGGTGACGTCACCGTGAGCGAACACGAGGATGTCCGCGTAGCCGTCGGCGCGCGAATCGTGCCAGAGGTTGACGACGTCGGCGGGAAGGGCCTCTTCGACGGTGGCGCCCACGGGGATCGGCGCCTGGAGCAGGATGGCCGCCGCCGGGTTGGCGATGGTCACCTCGCCGTCGGCCGAGAGGCCGATGACGCCTTCGCTCAGGTCGTTCAGGAGCACCTCGACGCGGTCGCGCTCGTATTCGACCTGAGCGAAGGCGCTGCGCAGCCTGTCGGCCATGACGTTGAAGGTGTCGGCCAGCTGGCCGATCTCGTCTTCGAGGGTCTCAGGCACCTTGATCGAGAGATCTCCGCCGGCGATCGCCTCGGCGCTGCGCTCGATGCGCTTCAGCCGGCGGGCGATGAAGAACGACGCCATGTAGCCGAGCACCAGGCTGATGGCGAGAGCAAGGATCGTGGCGAGGAGCAGCTGCCGCTGGACGGCCTCGACGGCGTTGTCCACGTCTTCGAGCGACGAGATGACGAGCACGCCGGCGACGACGGTGCGGCCGGCGTTCGGCGAGTACAGAGGCACGGCCGTCGCCGCGACCCGGCCGTTCGCGGTGGTCACCGTGCCTTGGGTGACGCGCCCTCGTCTGACGGCCTCCTCCAGCATCGGGTAGTCCGCGACGTCGAGGGGGTCCTGGCCGCCGGAGTCCTTTCGCGGCACGAGGTTCCGTGTGTAGACGATCACGCGACCGCCGAAGCGCGTGGCGATGCTGCTCACGGTACGGTCGAGGGAGTTCTCGTCGAAGACGCTCAGCTCGCCCGACGTCGCGTTGTAGGCGATGAACTGGCTGACCGTCTGGCTGATCAGCCGGGCGTTGCCTCGCGCGTCGACCAGCTTCTGCTCTACCAGGCGGCCGCGGAGAGGCGGCACGACGTACACCCACGCGACCAGCATCGCCAGCGCGACGAGGCCGACGACGAGAAGAGTGAGCCAGTTCTTGACTGAGCGGAACATACGCCTCGGGCGCCTCGGCGCCGTGAGCTCTTAGAACTCGCGGAACTTGTAGCCGATGTTGCGGACGGTGAAGATGAACTC
>CAYTRM010000007.1:0-19927 GCA_964440225.1 uncultured Thermoleophilia bacterium
GAACGGGTCGAAGCCCTTGACCTCGAAGCGCCATGCGGGATCGGCGATCGGCTCGGGAAAGTCGCGCTGCGCGACGATCTCGCGCGTCGCGAGCTGGTCGTGCAGGATCTCGAGAAAGCGTCTCGGGCCGCCGCCGGCCTTCAGCACCCTCGCGGGGACGCCTCCGGACTCCTCGCCGACGCTGACGAACACCGACCGGCGCAGTTCGGGGATGAGCAGCGGCGAGTCGCCGCCGTCGAGCGCACCGAACCGGTCACCGAGCACGAGCACGTCCCGCGGCCGGCGCCCGCGGCCGGCGACGAGCGCACGCAGCACGGAGCGCATCGAATCGCCGGTGTCCGTCAACCCGATCTCGAGACGCCTGCCGTCGCTCGTGACGCGCAGGTGCGTGAGGCCGGCCTCACGGCCCAGCTCGCGCGCCAGTTCGACACACTCGCCCACGCCGGGGATGCCGGCCTTCCTCAGGAGCTCGCCCACGTGCCGCCGCGCCTCACCGGGCTCGCCCGCCGGCGCATCAGGCGAGTCTGGGGCGAGATCGACCGCGCGCCGGTTCAGCCGGTCGTAGACGATCTCGGCGGCCAGGCCGTCCGCGGCCAGCCGGTCACGCAGCGCCTCGGCGGCGCCCGTGAGCTGCGCGTTCTCCTCGGGAGTCGCCTGCCGGCGATCGAGCAGGCGTGGACCACTGGGGCCCACGACGTAGACCTCGGAGCCTCCGGAGAGGTAGAGGAACAGGCGGCCCTCGACACCCGGCCGGGCACCAAGCTGGCCGTCGACGGCGGCGACGCCGGCGCCGCTGACCACGGCGATGTCGACGCCGAGCGCGGTGAGACGCTCGACACGGCCGCGGACGGCCGCGGCGTCCGACCGAAGGTCGGCCACGGCCGTCCCCTCCCAGCCGAAGCAGATCAGGCCGAACTCGTGATCGAGGGCGCGCCAGAGCGCGAGCCCGGCGGCGGCCTCGTCTCCGGGTCCGTCCCGTCCGGCGGACGCGGGCAGACCCTCGACGGTCACCGCCCGCGCGACCTCAGCGGCCGTCGCCTTGTCGTCGCTCTTCGGCATCGTGCTCACATCCTCCCCCATGTGCGCGCATCATGCACGACGGCGATACACTGGTCTCCCGACCACACGCCGGCCCGAGGTGAGCAGATGCCCCCATTCGATGTCGCCTACGTGCGCAGTCAGTTCCCCGCGCTCAAGAGAATCATCGACGGTCACCCCGTAGCCTACTTGGACGGCCCCGGCGGCACGCAGACGCCGCAGCGGGTCCTGGACGCCGTCCAGGAGTACCTCGTCGACCACAACGCCAACATCCACGGCTTCTTCGCGACGAGCGAAGAGACCGACGCTGTCGTCCGGGCGGCCCACGAGGCCGGCGCCGACCTCGTGGGCTGCGACTGGGACGAGGTCAGCTTCGGCGCCAACATGACCACGCTCGCCTTCTTGCTGAGCGACGCGATCGCCCGTGACATCGGGCCGGGCGACGAGGTGCTCGTCACGCAACTCGACCACGAGGCGAACCGCGGACCGTGGTCGCGACTGGCCGAGCGCGGCGCAGTCGTCCGCGAGGTGCCCGTCGACCTCGAGACCTGCACCCTGGACTGGGACGCCTTCGAGGACCTGGTGGAACCCGGCAGGACCAAGGTCATCGCTCTGGGCTACGCATCCAACGCGGTCGGCACCGTCAACGACGTAGCGCGCGCCGCCGCGCTGGCTCGCGACGCCGGCGCGCTGAGCATCATCGACGCCGTCCACTACGCGCTGCACGGGCCGATCGACGTCAGAGCGATCGGCTGCGACTTCCTGCTCTGCTCGGCCTACAAGTTCTTCGGCCCGCACATCGGCCTGATGTACGCGCGCCGGGAGGCGGCGCGGGTACTGGACCCGGTGCGTTTGAGCACGCAGGAGGACGAACCGCCGTACGTGTGGGAGACGGGGACGCTCAATCACGAGGGCATGGCCGGCACGACCGCGGCCGTCGACTTCATCGCCGACCTCGGCCGGCGACACCTCGGCATGGTCGAGGACCGCCTCCCCGGCGGCCTCGGCGGCGCCGCGGCCGGCTCCTCTACCCCGGCGCTCCACGGCCGGCGCAAGGCGATCGTCGCCGGCATGCTGGCCGGCGAGGCCTACGAGCAGCCGCTCGCGAAGCGGCTGCGCGAACAGCTCGCCGGCATCCGCGGCGTCAGGCTCTACGGACCGCCTGAAGGCAGCCCGCGCACGTCCACCGTGGCCTTCACACTCGCCGGGTACCGGCCCGCCGAAGTGTGCCGGGCGCTGGGCGCCCGCGGCCTGTTCGCGTGGGACGGCGACTTCTACGCGCACCGCCTGGTGGAACTGCTCGGCCTGCTCGAGAGCGGCGGCCTCGTACGCGTGGGGCTCGCCCCGTACACGACGGAGGGCGAGCTCGAGCGGCTGGTCACCGCCGTCGGCGACCTCGCCCGGGCCCTCCGATGAGCGCCGGCGAGGCTGCGCCGGCCGGCCCGCCACGCGACGTCCGGCTCTCCCTGTCCGGGGCCGAGGACGCGACGGGCGGACTGCGCGACGTGCGCCTCTGCCTGCTCGGCTTCGGCAGCGTCGCGCGCGCTCTCTGCGAGCTGCTGGCGGACCAGGAGCGCGTGCTGGCGGAACGCCACGGCCTGCGTGTGCTCGTCACCGCGGCCGGCACCCGTCGCGGCAGTCTGCTGGCGCCGGCGGGGCTGACCCCCGCCGCCGTGCTCGCGGAGGTGGGCGAGCGGCCGGCCCCGGCGCAGGCGCCTCGGCCGGCCGCGGAGCTCCTCGCCGCGTCCGGAGCGGACGTGCTCGTCGAACTCACCGTGATGGGCGACCTCTCCGGAGCCGCGGGCGGCGAGACGACCTTCGTCCCCGCCGCGACCGCGCACGTCCTCGAGGCGTTCCGCCTCGGCATGGATGTCGTCACCGCCAACAAGGGACCGATCGCCTGGAGCTGGCCGGAGGTCTCGGCGGCCGCCGCCGCGAGTGGCCGCCGCATCCGCTTCGAGAGCACCGTCATGGATGGTCTCCCCGTGTTCAGCCTCCTCGAGTACACCCTGCCGGACTGCAAGCTGCTCGGCTTCGACGCGGTGTTCAACGCCACGACCAACTTCATCGTCGACGAGATGGGGACGGGCCGCGACCTCGGCGACGCTCTCGCGAGTGCCCAGGCCGACGGGTACGCGGAGGCCGACCCGTCGAACGACCTCGACGGCTGGGACGCGGCGAGCAAGGCGGCGGCGCTGGCCAACGTGGCCATGGACGCCGGGGTCACGCCGGCGGACGTGGAGCGCGAGCGGCTTCACGACGTGCCGCTCGAGCGCATCCTGCAGGCTCGCGCCGACGGCCGGCGCCTGCGACTGGTCACCAGCGTGCGGCGCGATGAGTCCGGCCGCGTGCGCGCCCGCCTGCGCGCCCGCGAGCTCGACATCGAGCACCCGCTGGCGGCGCTGACCGGCGAGTCGCTCGGCGCCGTGCTGCACACGGACCTCATGGCCGACGTCGTCGTCAGCGAGCGCCACGGCCTCGTGCCGCAGACGGCCTACGGCGTCTACGCCGATCTGCTGCACCTCTGCCGGGCGCGTTGACGGCGGAGCGCGTCGCGGGGCGCTGAAGCGCCCCGCGGAGGTCAGCCGGCTCTCGCGGCGCTCTCCACAGCCCGGCCGAGCAACGTCGTCGCCACCTGCAGCTTGTACGCGTTCGGCGCCAGCGGCAAGCAGCCGGCCGCCCACTCCGCCGCAGAGGCACGGGCGGCCGCGGCGAGGTTCGGGGGTGACGCCTCGAGACCCACGAGTGCCCGCTCGACGAGCGGAACACGCAGCGGGACGGGAGCGGCGGCGCCGAGCACGACGCGCGCCTCCGTCACCGCGCCGTCCCGAACCACGAGCGAGACCGCCACGGAGAGGATGGGGAAGTCGATGGCGTTCCGCAGACGGAACTTCTCGTAGGCGGTGCGCGTCCCGGCGGCGGGCGGCGGCAGGCGCACCTCCGTCACGAGCTCGTCATCGCCGAGGACCGTCGAGGACGCCCGCGACGCCGCGAACAGAGCCGCCGCCGGCAGCTCCCGAGCGGTCGTCACCACGGTGGCGTCGAGAGCCACGAGGACGGGAGCCAGATCGGACGGGCTGACCGCGACGCACCCGCAGTTGAAGCACCGGGCGGCCTCGCGCGCGACGGACGCGGCCGGGACGGTACGGCAGTCCTCCTCGCCCAGGCTGCGCTCGGCGACCGACGCCGGCTCGCCGGCGAGGCGCGCCGAGGGGGTCGTGCAGCCGGGGTCGAAGCCCTGGAAGGCAGGCCCCGCACCGGCCGCCGCGCCGGTCGTCCCCTGGGCCGCGGCGTCGGTCGTCCCCCCGGCCGCGGCAGCGATCGTCCCCCCGGCAGTCGCTCCCGACAACTCGGCGTGGATGGCGGCGGCGGCACGCCTCCCGGCGCCGAGCGCCGCGATCACCGTCGCCGGGCCGGTCGCCACGTCGCCGCCGGCGAAGACGCGATCGGCGGCGGTCGACTGCGTGTCCGGATCGGCGACGAGACGGCCACCGCCCGGAGTCAGCCCGGCCGCGACGAGGGTCTCCGCCTCAACGCGCTGGCCGACGGCGAGGATGACCTCGTCCGCCTCGACCGTGTCGCGCCGGCTCTCGTCGAACGCCGGTGCGAAGCACGCCTGCTCGTCGAACACGGATGTGCAGGTCACGACCTCCATGCCGACGATGCGGCCGTCCTTGCGCAGCACCCGCGACGGGCCGCACGACGGTGACAACTCGATGCCCTCGGCGAGCGCCTCCTCGACTTCTTCCAGCAGAGCCGGCATCTCGTCGCAGGTCTCCAGACAAGCGACCGTGACGCGCCCGGCGCCGAGGCGCCGGGCCGTCACGGCCACGTCCATCGCCACGCTGCCGCCGCCGATGACCAGGACGTGAGGCCCGGGCACCCGCCGGTCGCCGGCCGCGACGGCCGTGAGGAAGTCGAGTCCGGCGAGAAGCTCGTCCTCGTCCTCGAGACCGATGCGGGGCAGCCCCCAGGCGCCGGTGGCGACGAAGACCCTGTCGAACTCGGCGCGCAGAGCGTCCACGGTCAGCGACTCGCCGAGAGCGACACCGCAACGGAACTCGACGCCGAGACCCTCGAGCAGCGCGACGGACCGGTCGACGACCTGCCGCGACAGGCGATAGGCGGGAATGCCGTAACGAAGCATCCCGCCGAGACGGTCGGCGCGCTCAAAGACGGTCACGCCGTGACCGCGCAGCCGCAGGTAGTACGCGGCCGACAACCCGGCGGGACCGGAGCCGACGACCGCGACGCTCTTGCCGGTGTCCGGCGCGGCGCTGCCGAGAAGCTCGGGGTGCTCGAGGACGTGATCCCCCAGGAACCGTTCCACCTCGCGCACCGAGACCGCCTCGTCGAAGAGGCCGCGGTTGCAGTCGTCCTCGCAGGTGTGCGGGCACACGCGCCCCGTCACCGCCGGCAGGGGATTGCGCGCGAGAAGACGCCGCGCCGCTTCGTCGACGTCACCGGCGCGCAACGACTCCATGTACTCGGGGATCTCGACGCCACCCGGGCAGGCGGCCGTGCACGGCCGCGTATCGACACGCATCGAGCCGGCGATGGAGTGGAAGCGGCTGTCGCCGGTGAAGGCGTTGCAGTAGCGGCCGCCCTTGCGCGTGCAGTCGAAGGTGTTCTCGGGGGCGCGGTAGTACCAGCACCGTGGCTCCTGGCAGATGTTGCCGCCGACGGTGCCCATGTTGCGCACCTGCGGCGATGCCACCGCGTGCGCCGCCGCCGCGAGCGCCGGGTAGCGCTCGCGCACCAGCGGGTCACGCTCGAGGTCGCTGAGGCGCACGAGGCTGCCGACGGAGACGCCGCCGTCCCGCTCGACGACGGCGTCGAGCCCCGCGGCGGTCTTGAGGTCGACGAGCACCTCGGGCGGCCGCGAGTGGACGCGGTCCTTGACGACGCCGAGCAGGTCGGTGCCTCCGGCGACGATCTTCGCCGCGCCGGGAGACTCGGCGAGGAGTTCCGCCGCATGCTCGGGCGAGGAGGCGTTGCGGTGCGAGAAGCTCACGGAGCCACCTCCCCGCCGGCCTCGCTCAGGCCCACGGCGGCATCGAGGCGCCTGCGGACCTCCACGTTCAGCCGCTCATCGGCCGCCGCCTCGCCGCGCGCCTTGCGCGCGAGCGCCTCGAGCACCTTCTCGGGCTTGGCGGGGATCTCGTTGATGCGCACGCCGGTGGCGTTGTAGATGGCGTTCAGGATCGCCCGGGGCGTGCAGGTGATGGCCGACTCGCCGATGCCGCAGGCACCGTACTCTCCGGCGCCCTTCCAGACCTCGAGCAACACGGGCTCCACATCGGGCATGTCGAGCATCGTCGGCATGGTGTAGCCGACCCAGTCGAACGAGAGCGGCTGCCCGCTCGCCTCGTCGTACACGACTTCCTCGTACAGCGCCTCGCCGATGGCCTGGACCTGGGCGCCGATCTGCTGCGCCTCGGCGCCCGGCGGGAACATCACCGTGCCCGCGTCGTGCACGACGACGAGCCGCAGGACGTCGACCTTGCCCGTCCCGGTGTCGACCTCGACCTCGGCGAACGACGCAAGATACGGGGCGCCGGTCTTCTCCAGCGGGAGGTGGTCGGTGACCGTGACGTGCAGGGGCAGCATGTCGCCCGCCTGCAGGATGTCGGTCACCGCCTTACCGCTGTCCACGTCGCCGACGAAGATGACGCCGCCGCGCACGTCGACGTCCCCGGCGGGGACCCCGAGCTCGGCGGCGGCGGCGGCGCACACCTGCTCCTTGAGCTCTTGCGCCGCCTGCGCCATGACCTCGGCGTGCAGGTACGACACGGCGCTGTCCGTCTGCACCATGTCCTTGAGTCCGGTCTCCGTGTCCGTCGGAGAGATCCACTCCACGTCGTCCGCCGTCACGCCGAGGAAGTCGAGCGCCTCGGCGCAGGCGAGCACGGCGCACGTGTTCGAGCCCACCCCGGTCTCGACCTGTGAGGCCTGCAGGATCACCGTGCCGTCGGGATTGAGCTTGACGCCCACCTGCACGCGGCCGCGTGGCTCCTCCTGCCAGGCGGCGTGCCAGGCATGGTGGAACGAGAAGCCCATGCCGCGCAGCTTGCCGTCGGGGCTCGGCGGAGCGCCGCCGGGCTCCCCGCGACGCTCCCAGCCGATGCGCTCTGCGCCGGCGGCCAGGACGGCCTCCAGGCTCTTGTTGGGCGGCGCCTCCCACTCGTGGCTGAAGTTGCTGACGGCGACGTCGATGGGATCCAGGCCGAGCCGCTCGGCGAGCTCGTCAACTGCCAGCCCCATGGCCAGGTTGAACTGGATGTTGCCGATGCCGCGCATACAGCCGCCCGGGATGGTGTTCGTGTACACCGAGTGGCCCTTGAGCTCGACCGCGGGAATCCGCGGCAGCAGCACCTCGAGCGCGTCGAGCTCGAGCACCATCTTCACCGCCGCGTGCGTGTGCTCGGCATAGGCGCCGCTGTCACCGATGGAATGCGAGGCGAGCGCGGTCATACGGCCGTCGCTCGTTGCGCCGACGCGCATCGCGTAGTCGATGGCGTTGCGCGTGTCGTGGAAGTCCTCGCGCCGCGTGTGCTTGAAGCGCACGGGACGGCCCGTCCTGCGCGCCAGGATGGCAGTGAAGATGAAGAAGATCTGGTCGCCGACGTTGCCGCGGCCGAACGAGCCGCCCACGTAGGGGCAGATCACGCGCACCTTGTTGAGCGGCAGGTCCAGCATCTCGGCGATGTGCATGCGCGTCTGGTCCGCCTGGTAGAGATTCGTCCAGCAGGTGAGCTTGCCGCCCTGCCAGCGGACGAGGCAGCCGCGCGTGTCGAGGCAGCCGTGGTCGGCGCGGTGGTGCCGCGCCGTGACCTCCGCGATCACGTCGGCGGCGGCGAACCCCGCGGTGACGTCGCCGCGCTCGTAGAAGACGTCCTCCTGCGTGTCCTCGGCCACCGGGAAGAGGTTGGTCGCCGGGTTGATCTCGGGGTGGATGAGCGGCGCGCCGGCGGCGAGCGCGTCCTGCGGCCGAAGCGCGAACGGCAGCTCCTCCCACTCCACCTCGATCAGGCGGAGCGCCTCATCGGCGATCGCCTCGGTCTCCGCGGCCACGACGGCGCCGGCCTCGTCGCCGGCCCAGGTGACGTGGTCGCTCAGCACGCGCCGGTCGCGCAGGCTCGGCCAGTACATCTGCCGGTAGCCGGCCGTGTTCATGCTCGTCCAGGCGTTGGTCGTGGGCTTGAGCGCCGCGACCTCGGGGTCCGCGTAGGTGAGCACGCAGTGTACGCCGGGCAGCGCCTCGGCCTTCGTCGTGTCCATGCTCACGATGCGGGCGTGCGGGTACGGGCTGCGCAGCACCCTGGCGTGCAGCATCCCGGGCAGCTTGGCGCCGAGGGCGACGTCGTCGAGGTACTCGGCCCGGCCGCTCGCCTTTTCCAGAGCGTCGACCCTCGGCCGGTACGTCCCGACGTACCGGTGCGGCTCGCGAGGCACGAAGGGGGCGGTCACGCCTCGGCCCTGCCCGCGGCGAGCGGCGCCTCGGAGGCGCGCCGCTCGCGCATCGTCGCCGCCGCGTGCAGCACCGCCTGGGCGATCCCCTGATAGCAGCCGCAGCGGCAGAGGTTGCCCGCGAGGGCCTCGCGGACCTCGTCAAGCGTGGGATCCGGGTTCTCGTTCAGGAAGGCCTTGGCCGTCATCACGGCGCCCGGCGTGCAGTACCCGCACTGCAGGGCCGTGCCGTGACCGGGCTCGCACTGGCAGGCGAAGGCCTGGATCACGGGGTCGTCGTCGTCGAGCCCCTCGATGGTGAGCACGTCGTGCCCGGCCGCCTCGACCGCCAGGACCATGCAGGAGAGGACGGCCCTGCCGTCCATCATCACCGTGCATGCTCCGCAGGCGCCCTCGCCGCAGGCGACCTTGAGCCCCGTGAGGCCGATGCGCTCGCGCAACACCTCGGCCAGGGTCTCGGTCGCCGAGAGGTCGTGGCCGAGCACGTAGCTGTGCCGGACGCCGTTGACCGACAGGGAGATGCGCTCTCCAGGTGTGTTCACCGTCTCCATGCCCTGCTCACCCTTCCACTAGGAACGTTCGGCCTGTCCGGCGCTCGACCCGAGATACTGCGCGTGGAGGTCTTCCCGCAGCAGCAACTCGTGACCCGTACCCTCGTCGACGATCGAGCCGTTGCGCAACACGTAGGCGCGATCCGCGAACTCCAGGACCTGGTAGGCGTTCTGCTCGACGATCAGGATCGTGAGCCCCTCGTCGCGCAACGCCCGCACCAGATCGAAGACCTTGTCGACCAGCAGCGGCGCCAGCCCCAGCGACGGCTCGTCGAGCAGCAGCAGCCGCGGCCCGGACATGACCGCCCGGGCGATGGCCAGCTGCTGCGCCTCGCCGCCGGAGAGCAGTCCGGCGAGCTGGTCGAGCCGGTCGCCGAGCACGGGGAAGAGGCCCAGGACGCGCTCCAGATCCTGTCGCGCGGCGACCTTGTCGCCGCGAGACGCGCCGCCCAGCAGGAGATTGTCGCGGACGCTCAGCCGGCCGAACAGGCGGCGGCGCTCGGGCACCAGGGCGAGGCCGCCGCGCACGATGCTCTCGGTATCGCGGCCGGTGATGTCCCGGTCCTCGAACGTGACGCGGCCGGCGGCGGTCCGCACCAGGCCGATGATGCCGTTCAGCGCCGACGACTTGCCCGCCCCGTTGGGGCCGAGGACGCCGACTATCTCACCCGCGGCGACGTGCAGCGAGACGCCGTGCAGGGCCTCGATGCCTCCGTACTTCACCACGAGGCCCTCGACCGAGAGCAGGACGGAGCCGGGGGCCCGGCCACCGCGCGGCGCCGCCGCGCCGGCCGCCGGGCCCGACTCCGGTGCTGCCTGACTCTCCGTCATGGCATCCCGCTCACTCGTCGCCCTCGCGGCTCACGCGCCGGCGGTCACGGCTCGGGGATGAACGCCGGCGTGATCGTCTCCTTGAAGACGAACGCGCCGTCCTCGATCTCGACGATGGCGACCGTCTTGGACGGCACGCCGTTGGTGCCGGCATAGGTGATGGAGCCACTCACGACCTCGACGTCCTCGAGCTCGGCGAGAGCCTCGGCGATCGCCTTCGGGTCCGTGCTGCCGGCAGCCTCGATGGCCGCCTGCACCACGAGGATCGTGTCGCCGCCGAGACTGGCGAGCGCCGGAGCCTCCGGGGGCTTGCCCTGGAACTCGGTGAGGCCGGTCATGAACGCCTCGAACGCGCCTCCCGGCGTGGGGAAGCCGTGCGTCGTGAAGACGATCCCGTCGGCGTCCTTGCCGGCGAGGTCGATCAGCGGCTGCTGGTCGCAGCCGTCGGCGCCGTACAGGGGCGCCTTGACGCCGGCGGAGCGCAGCTGGCGCACGAAGACGCCGGTGTCGGGCGGGAACATGCCCGTGTAGATGACGTCGGGCTGCGGGTCGAGCGCCTGGATCTTGGTCACCTGGGCGGCGAAGTCCTGCTGGCCGATGCTGAAGCCCGCGTCGCCGATCGTCGTGCCGCCGCCGTTCTCGAACGCCTCGGCGAAGAACTTGGGCAGCAGGTCGGTGTACGAGAGGTCCGGCGACGTCAGTGTGTACGCCGTCTTGAAGCCCTGCGCGAGCGCGTACTCGGCCGACGCCGCGGCCTGCACGTTGTCGCCAAAGGCGACCAGGTAGGCTTTGCTGCCGCCGACCACGACGTACTCGGGCTGCGTGGACGTGGCGCTGAGCACCGGCACGCCGGCTTTCGCGGCCGTCTGCACCACCCCCGCGCCCATGCCCGGGAAGGCGGGGGCGATGATGACCTGGGCGCCCGCGTCCAGCAGTTCCTGAGTGACGGTGCCGCTCAGGGCCGGGTCGCTCTTCATGTCCTTGACGATCAGCTCGACCTGCTTGCCGTCGATGCCCCCGGCCTTGTTGATGAGGTCGACCTGGTACTCCATCGCCTCGGAGGCCGGCACGTCGCCGGGCGCCGCGTCTCCGACGAGCCCCAGGGCCGCGCCGATGACGATCTTGTCGCTCTCCGACCCGCCGCCGTCGTCGCCCGACCCACCGCAGGCCAGCGCGCCCGTCGCCGCCGCGAGGGCCAGCGCCAGGACGATGGCGATGGTCCCTATTCTCTTGCTCTTGCTCTTGCTCTTGCTCTTTCTCACGTTGTCCCCCTGTTCGTCCGTCTCTTTGTAGTCACAGTGGTCTTGCCCGGGCACGGCCGTCGCAGCCGGGCGGTGGTCGCCTTCGTCGTCATGTCGCCACGCCCAGGTCGCCGCCGGCGGCGGGTGGCGCCGTGGGCGCATCCGCCAGAGCCCGCCGACCGGCCCCGTCCAGCGAACCGCCCGGCTGCCGGACCTTGCGCGTCCCCAGATACGCCTCGACCACGAGCGGGTCGGCTTGCACCTCCGCGGGCGTACCGGCGGCGATGACGCGCCCGGCGTCGAGCACGTAGATGCGCTCGCAGAGCGCCATGACGAAGTGCAGGTCGTGGTCGATCAGCAGCACTCCGCAGCCGGCGCGGTCACGGATCGTGCGCACCGCGTGGACGAGCTCCATCGACTCCTCGTCGTTGAGGCCCGCCGCCGGCTCGTCCAGCAGGAGGATCGAGGGCGAGAGGGCGACGGCGCGAGCTATCTCGACCTCGCGCTGGCGGCCGTAGGGCAACACCCCCGCTTTGCGCTCGGCGATCTCCTCGAAGCCGAACTGCGCGAGCACGTCGCCGGCGGAGCGCGCCGCCTCCGGCCGGTGACGGTGCGCCACCGACGCCGCTACCTCGATGTTCTGATCCACCGTCAGATCGCGGAACAGGCGCGTCGTCTGGAACGTGCGCGCCACGCCGAGACGCGCGATGCGGTGCGAGGAGAGCCGGTCCAGCGAGACTCCATCCAGAGTCACCTCGCCCTCCGTGGCCTCGTAGAGGCCGGAGACGAGGTTGAGCAGCGTGGTCTTGCCGGCGCCGTTGGGTCCGATCAGCCCGACGATCTCGCCCGTCGTGACCGCCAGCGAGACGTCTTCGAGCGCGGTCAGGCCGGCAAAGCGCTTGCAGGCGTGCTTGACGACGAGCGTGACGGGCCGGGCGGTCGCCGCGGGCGAAGCGCCGGCTTCGGCGGCCGCGCCGGCGGCGGCATCCGCGCGCTCCTCTCCGGCGCTCGCGCCGGCGCGGAGAGCGCGCCGCGGGAACAGCCCGTCGATCTCACGGTCGCCGAGGAGTCCGGACGGCCGCCAGATCATCACGACGATGATGATGGCGCCCTGGCTGAGCAGCGAGAGACCCGCCAGCGCCGGCACCTGCCAGCCGAGGATGACGGGGCCGTCACCCAGAAAGCGGGTGGCCTCCGCCATGATGGTGATGAGGAACGTGCCGACCACCGCTCCGGTGACACTGTATTCGCCCCCGAGGACGAGCATCGACAGCGTGAGGAAGAGCAGCGGGAAGTAGAAGCCCGCGGGGCTGATGGCTCCCAGAAAGTGCGCCAACAGCACGCCGCCCAAGGCGCACACGCCACAGCTGAGCACCCACGCCCAGTACCGGGAGCGCACGACCTGTACGCCGCAGGCGGCCGCCGCGACGGCGTCCTCGCGTGTGGACTGCACGCGCAGCCCGAGCTTCGAAGCCTTGAAGAGCCGGGCGATCAGCAGCGCGGCGAAGGCCGCGGCCAGCGCCCACCCAAGCGTGGTCGTGGAGGGGATCCCATAGAAGGCCTCGGCGCCCCCGGTGACGCTCTTCCAGTTGGTCAGCACGGCGAACACGACGATCACCAGGGCAAGGGTGACGATGGTGGCGCTGATGCCGGAGAGGCGGGCGAGAGCCAGGCCGATCAGCGCCGCCAGAGCCGTCGTCAGGACGATGGCGGCGAGCATCGCCAGCGGCACGGGGAGCTGGACCTCGGCCAGGCCGAGCGGGGCGCCGGCGATGATGGTGCCCTTGACGAGAGCCGGCGTGCTCAGGATCGCGGACGCGTAGGCGGCGATGCCCGCGAACGAGACGTGAGCCAGCGTGAGGACACCCGAGTTGCCGGCGAAGATCTGTAGTCCCAGCACGATCACGAGATTGATCAGCAGAACGATCGCCACGTTCGCCTGTGAACCGCCGAACGAGCCGTAGGCGAGCGTGATCGCGGCCACGATGGCGAAGAGCGCGGCCGCGCCCAGCGCGGCCCGGGAGAGGTCGCGGCGATAGAGGCTCATACGCGCTCCGCGCTGACCTCGCCGAAGAGCCCGCCGGGACGCAGGACGAGCACGATCGCGACGAACAGGAAGACGAAGCCGGTGGTGAAGCCGCTCAGGCCGGCAGGCAGCCAGGCGCGGAGCATGACCTCGATGAAGCCGAGGGCAAAGCCGCCCGCGAGCGCTCCCCAGATGTTGCCGAGCCCGCCGATGACGTTGGCGACGAAGGCGTTGATGCCGAGGAAGACGCCCATGTGCGGGCTCACGGCGCCCCGGCGGGCCAGGATGAGCACGGCGGCCAGGCCGGCCAGCAGCCCCGAGATGGCGAAGGCGGCGACGATGACCTTGTTCGCCTTGACGCCCATGAGGCGGACGGCGTCGAAGTCCTCGGAGGCGGCGCGCATCGCGGTGCCGATGACGGTGCGCTTGAGCAGCAGGAGCAGCAGGAGCACGGCGACCGCCGTCACCCCGATGGTCAGGATGTGCTCGGCCTGGATGCGCAGTCCCCCGACGTGCACCGCCGAGGACACCCAGTCGGGAGCAGGCACCGCCCTCACGCGCGGCGAGACGAAGCTCTCGAAGGCGGCAGCGATCATGATGCTGACGCCGAGAGACGTGAGCATCATCGTCAGGGGGCTCGCGTGACGGACCGGGCGAAAGGCGAGGCGCTCCATGGCGAGCGCGGCCAGCACGGTGCCGAAGATCCCCAGCAGCGCGAAGGCCCACCACGGCAGCCCCAGGGCGAGGCCGCCGAACATGACGTAGCCGCAGACCGTGATGAGCTCGCCGTGGGCGAAGTTGACCAGCCCGACGATGCTGAAGACGATGGCCAGCCCCAAGGCGAGCAGGGCATACGTGCTCCCGAGGCTGATGCCGTTGAGCACCTGCTGCATGACGTCTGTCAAGAACGCTCCCGCGCCGTGGGGCGACGGCTGGAACGCGACGAAATACTCCTCGACCTATGCGGCAAGAGATGCATCCTTTGTCGGGCTGTTCCGCAGTCAGGTCGGAGTAGTATACAGACTCCGAAGCGACGCGCGCAGCCCCTCCCCGGCGCCGCGGAGAGCCTTCCGGGTGCGGTCGTTCCGGTCCCTGTGCCATCATGTCGGTACGGCAAACGACACCACCGCGATGGAGATCAGGCCATGGTCGAAAGGCACCCGCGCCCAGATGAGAGCCTCCCGCCGCATCCCCTCCCGGGAGTCGCGCCGCAGAGCGGCGCCAAGTGAGCGACCCGTGCGGCGGCGAGCCCCCGCCTCCCCCGCTCGCCGCCGGCCCTCCGGCCGGATCGCCCGCGCCCGAGCGCCCCGCTGGCAGCGAGGGGGGTCGCGGCCGCCCCCGGTCGCGGCCCTCGTGGCTGCGCGCCGGCCTCGTCTCCATCCTCGTCCTGCTGGTGGGCGCCGTGCTGGGCACCGCCTGGTTCCGCATGGAGCGCGCGTACTCGCTGCGCCCGCCGGCCGTCGCCGAGACGACCGACGGATGGCGCGTCATCGGTGGCCCCGGGCGCCGGTTCAGCGGCCTGGCGCTGAACGGCCCGCGATTGCTCTGGCAGAACGGGCCGTCCATCGAGTACCTCGATCTCACATCCGGCAAGCTCCGCCTGCTCGGTCCCGGCCCGGGCATGCGCTCGACCTGGGCCCCCGCCGTCGGCGAGCGCTACGCCGTCTGGTTCGAGGCCGACCGCACCGGCGGGCTGGCCGCTCAGGTGGTCGCCTACGACACCGGCAGCGGCCGCCGCTGGCCGCTGGCCGACATCGGCTCCGTCTACTCCTACCCCGCCGTGTCCGGTGAGACCGCCGTGTGGTGCGCGGCGGCGAAGATCGGCGAGCCACGCCTCGGCGGCGCCCTCATCAGCACCGGCGCCCCGTTCGACATAGCCCCCGAGTACGGCACGCCGGTCGTCTCGGACGGGCTGGTCGTGTGGGCACGCGGGCCGAGCGGGCCCTTCACGGCCCGCGAGCTCAGCGGCGGGCGCCCGTGGTCCGTCGCGGCCGGCACGCCCGGCGGCGAGCTGACGGGCTTCGCCCTCGCCGCGCGCGCGCTCGTGTGGGGCCAGGTCACGCCGGGCGGCGACTCCGGCAGCATCCTCGCCGCGCCCGTCGACGGCGGCGAGGCGCAAGCCGTCGCGACCGGCGTCGCGGGACTCGTCGGTCCCGCCTTCGACGGCCGGACCGTCGTCTGGGCCGAGCGGGACGATGACGCCTCCGCGTACCGCATACGGGGGCGCCGCCTCGCCGATGGTCCCGCCTTCACCATCGCCGCGGTCCCCGGCCCCGTCACGGACGTGGCCGTCAGCGGTGACGTGGCCGCGTGGCTCGCGACGGCCGGCGGCGGCGCTCTGGTCGAGACCACGGAGCTGCCGTGATGGATCGGCGCCACTGGATCATCACAGGGCGACCCCGGCCCAGCGTCGCCCGCGACCGGCTCCTCCTTCTGCTGCTCGTCCAGTTGTGGCTGCTCAACGTCGCCGACCTCGCGCTGACCCGCTACGTGCTGTGGCTCGGCTTCGCCACCGAGTCGAACGACATCATGGACTTCTTTCTCCGCGCCGGCACGGCGCCGGCGCTCGGATTCAAGCTGGGCATCGTGACCGTGGGTGCGCTGCTGCTCTGGCGGCTGCGCGCGCACCGCTCGGCGACCGCGGCTGCGGTCCTCCTCACCGCCGTGCTGACCGCCGTGGTCACCTATCAGGTCTGGTGGGTGCTGAGCCTGTGAAGGCAGACGGCAGCGATCCGTCTCGTTGTCACGCCAGACACCCGGTGCTACTCTGCGCTCAACACCGAGGATGCCCGGACGAAGGTCGCGTGAGAGCCCGCCGCCGAGCCAAGCGGGCGGGCGCCGAAGGGGCAAGGACGGCGCCGGACGCGTCGCCGAAACTCTCAGGCCACCGGAGCGCGACTCTACGGGCCCCCTGAAGCGACGGGCGCACGGCGCCCCCACCGCGGACAGGGTGATGGGGACCATCACCCTGTCCTTCGTCGTCCAGGAGGTGAGCGCATGAGCGAGCGCAAGTGGAGAGTCGTGAACGAGAGGGGATCGCGCCGTGTCGTGGTGACCAAGGAGCTGCCCGGCGAGCGCTGGCTGCAGATCCTCACCGCCGCCGACTGCCGCGTCGAGATCGCCCAGGGCGACGACATCCTCCAGGCGGTTGAACTCCACGCCGCCTTCGGAAACCACGTGGACGCCGCCATCGGCCAGCTCACCGAGGCTTGGTCCGCCTCACTGCTCGAGAGCCTCAAGGCCGCCGGAGCCGCGACCTACAGCCAGTTCGCGGTCGGCTACGACAACGTCGACGTCGCCGCCGCGACGCGCCTCGGCCTGCCGGTGGGCAACACCCCCGGCGTCCTCACCGAGACCACGGCGGAGCTCGCGGTCGCCCTCACCTTCGCCGCCGCGCGGCGAATCGTCGAGGGCGACCAGATCATGCGCGCCGGCGAGTACCACGGCTGGCTGCCGCGCATGCTGCTCGGCTCGCTCCTCTACGGCGGCACTCTCGGCGTCGTCGGCGCCGGACGCATAGGAGAGGCATACGCGCGCATGATGGTCGAGGGCCACAAGATGGACGTCGTCTACTACGACGTGCGCGCCAACGAACACCTCGAGCGCTACGTCACCGACTACGGCACCTTCCTCGCGGCTCACGGCGAGCGACCGGTCGCCTGTCGCCGCGCCGAGAGCCTCGAGGAGCTCCTCGGCGCCGCGGACGTCGTCAGCGTCCACGCGGCGCTGACCGGGAGCACGCGTCACCTGATCGGCGCGCCCGAGCTCGCCGCGATGAAGGAGACCGCGGTGCTGGTCAACGCGAGCCGCGGCCCGCTCGTAGACGAGGCCGCGCTGGTCGCGCACTGCCGCGCTCACCCGAGCTTTCGCGCCGGTCTCGACGTCTACGAGCACGAGCCCGCGATCGCGCCGGGCCTCGTCGACCTCGGGAACGTCGTCATCGTCCCCCACCTGGGATCGGCCACCACGTGGACGCGCGAGGGTATGGCGACGCTGGCCGCGGCGAACGCCGCCGCGATCGTCCAGGGCCTGCCGGTGTGGCCGGCGGTCGCCGGCCGCGACGACGTCGCGCCCTTCCTCTGCGACGCCGAGCCTCCGGCGGCGGCGCCGAGCATCGTCAACGCGGACGAGCTGGGGCTCGCGCGATGGAGGGCGTGACGCCCTCGCGCGACCTTCTTCGCTCCCTGTTCTACGCCGCGGTCGCGGCGGCCGACCCGGAGAAGCTCCTTCCCGGCCGGCTGCCGCAACGGCCCGCCGGACGGACGGTGGTCGTCGGCGCCGGCAAGGCCGCGGCTGCCATGGCGCGCGCCGTCGAACGCGAGTGGGACGGTCCGCTGGAGGGCCTCGTCGTGACCCGCTACGGCCATGGGGTGCCGTGCGAGCGCATCCGGGTCGTGGAGGCCGCGCACCCGGTCCCGGACGCGGCCGGTCGGGACGCGGCCGTCCGGATCCTCGAGCTCGCAGACGGGCTCGGCGCCGGCGATCTGCTGCTCTGTCTCGTCTCGGGCGGCGGATCGGCCCTGCTGGCTCTGCCGGCCGAGGGCGTCTCACTCGACGACAAGCGCAGAGTCAACTCCTCCCTGCTCCGAAGCGGCGCCGCCATCGACGACGTGAACTGCGTGCGCAAGCACCTCTCGGCGATCAAGGGCGGTCGCCTCGCGGCCGCCGCCCACCCAGCGCGTGTCGTCACCTACCTGATCAGCGACGTGCCCGGCGACGACCCTTCGGTGGTCGCCTCGGGGCCAACCGTACCCGACCCGACGACGTTCGCCACCGCCCTGGACGTGCTGGAGAAGTACGAGGTCGCCGCGCCGGCGACGGTGCAAGACCACCTGCGCGCAGGCGCCGCCGGCGCCGTAAGCGAGACGCCGAAGCCCGGGGACCCGGCGTTCGCGGGCGACGAGGTCGTCATGCTCGCGACGGCGAGCGACGCGCTCGATGCGGCGGCCGGCCGCGCCCGCGCCGCCGGCCTCGACGTCGTCGTCCTCGGCGACGACCTCGAGGGAGAGGCCCGCGACCTCGGCGGTGCGCACGGCGCCCTTGCGCTCGCCTGCGCCCGAGGCGGCGAGGCGGCGCTCGTCGCGCTGCGCGAAGCGGTCGCGCGCGGCGTCGCCCACATCGAGGGCGCGATCCTCAGCGGGCCTCAGAGACCGCTCGTACTGCTCTCCGGCGGCGAGACCACCGTCACCGTGTCCGGCTCCGGCTGCGGCGGCCGCAACGCCGAGTACCTGCTCGGTCTGGCGCTGGCGCTCGACGGCCACCCGGACGTATCCGCGATCGCCTGCGACACCGACGGCATCGACGGCACCGAGGACAACGCGGGGGCCGTGGTGACGCCGGATACCCTCGCCCGGGCCCGCGCGGCGGGCGTGGACCCGGTCGGACTGCTGTCCGCCAATGATGCCTACGGCTTCTTCGCGGCCCTCGGCGACCTCATCGTCACCGGCCCGACGCGCACCAACGTCAACGACCTCCGCGCGATCCTCGTCGTCTGAGAGCGCCGGCCAGAAGACCGGCCGCAATGCGCTTCCTCGCCGCGGAGGCCGGCCGCCACGAGATCCAGACGGTGCTCGCTTGCCGTCCGGGCGACGTGCCATCATACTGGCATCTATACCATCATGATGACCGAGGAGCCGCTCGTGGTCCGCATGCAGATCCAGTTCACGGAGGAAGAGGTATCGGCGCTCCGGCGCGAAGCCGCAAAGCGCCGCATCTCGATCTCGGCGGTCGTGCGCGACGCTGTGGAAACGCGCCTGTCTCCAGGTCGCGCGGAGCCGACCCACGGCGAACTCGTGCGGCGCTCTCTGGCGGCGACGGGCCGATTCCACTCCGGGACGGGCGACGTATCCGCACGGCACGACGAGTACTTCGCCGATTCCATCCTCGAGTGAGCGTCTTCGTCGACACATCGGGGCTGATCGCGCTGCTCGACGCGGACGACGCGGCTCACGGCGACTGCAGGGAGAGCTGGCGCATGGCCACCGAGAGCGCGTCGGGGCTGGTGACGACCGACTACGTGCTCCTCGAGACCGTCGCCGTCGCCCAACGCCGCTGGGGACTCGACGCCGTCCGGACGGTGGTCAACGAGTTTCTGCCGCTCATCGAGGTCGATCGGGTCTCCGCGGACGACCGCGCCGCCGCCCTCACGGCGTTGCTGGCCGCCGGTCGGCGGCGGCTCAGCCTCGTGGACTGCGTCAGCTTCGCCGTCATGCGGCGCGCCGGCATACGCGACTACCTCGGCCTCGACCCGCACTTCGACGAGCAGGGCTTCATGCGCTGCGCGCCGGAGGGCTGACGCGGCGACCTCCTCCGGCGCGCAAACGACGGGGGCGGGGCGGCCCTTCCGGCCGCCCCGCCCCCGTCGTCTCACCCCGGCCGGCTCCCCTCGGGCGCCACCCGGCCGCTCACGCCGCTCCGGGCCGGCTCAGACCCCGGCCGGCAGGTTCGAGAGCCGATCCTTGACGATCTTCGTCGCCGTGGCGATCACCTCGAGGCTGCGGTCCACCTCGGCCTTGGTGTGCGCCGTGCTGGCGAAGAAGCGCTCGAAGTTGAAGTTGTGGAAGTACACGCCGCGCATCTGGCACTCGGTCTGCAGCATGCCGAAGAACCGGGTGTCGCTGGCCCGGGCCTGGCGGTACTTCGTGACCGGGCCCTCCTGCCCGAAGAAGACCTGCCACATCGGGCCCACCTGGCTGATGTAGGCCGGCACGCCATTTTCGGCGAAGATGCCGCGCATGCCCTGCACCATGGCGTTGGCGATGCTGTTGAGA
>CAYTRM010000008.1:0-3732 GCA_964440225.1 uncultured Thermoleophilia bacterium
GCGATCGAGGCCGTGACCACCGCCAAGAGCATCCTCGGGGTCGGCTGAGCGAGAGAACGACCAGGATCCGATGCACCTCGGCGCAGCGACGGCCGTGTTCCCCCATCCGTCACTCGCCGTCATGCCGCAGCCGACTGCGGTGAGCTCCGGCCGGGCAGCTCCGTCTGCCCGGCCGGAGCATCGATGCGTCGCGCCGTGGCGGGAGTCGCCGCCGGGGAAGCTTAGGTCGGGCGCCGGCGAAGAGCGCCCTCTCCGGCTGCGCCGCCGCGCGGTGCCGCCACAAGTGCCGCGCGCGCCCCGGCCGGGACGCGTGAGTTCGCCGCGGGAGGCGTGAGGTGGACCTCATCTATCTGAGCCGGAGCGACGTCGAAGGTCTCGGGGTGTCCATGAAGGCAGTCCTCGAGGCGCTCGACCGTGGCTTTGCCGCGAAAGGCCGGGGCAACGTCGAGATGCCGCCAAAGCCGGGTATCCACCCGCGGCCCGACTGCTTCATCCACGCCATGCCGGCGTATGTCCGGGAGCTGGACGTGGCCGGCGTCAAGTGGGTCTCCGGCTACCCGCCCAACACCGCCGAGGGCCTGCCGTACATCAACGGTCTGCTGGTGCTGAACGACTGCGAGACGGGGGTGCCGCTGGCCGTTATGGACTGCGTCTGGATCACCGCCATGCGTACCGGCGCCAGCGTCGGCATCGCGGCCAGATACCTGGCGCGGGCCGGCAGCGAGACGGCCGCGATCGTCGGGTGCGGCGTCCAGGCGCGCACCAGTCTCATGGCGCTGGTCGAGGAACTGCCGGCGCTCGCAGAGGTCCGCTGCTACGACCTCGCGCCGGAGGCGGCGCGGCGATTCATCGCCGACATGTCGGCGCGGTTCCCGCGGCTTCGCTTCCTCCCGTGCGGCTCGGCGCCCGAGGCCGTGCGCCGGGCCGACGTCGCGGTCACCGCGATCCCCATCGTCGTCGATCCCCGGCCCGATCTCGACGCCGGCATGCTCAAGGAGGGAGCTCTGGCCGTCGCCCTCGACTACGACTCGGCCTGGAGCGGTGCGGCGATGAGGGAGTGCGACACGTTCTGCTCGGACGACGCCGGCCAACTGCTGGCGACCAGGGAGCACGGCGTGTACTTCGGGGGCACCCCCGCGGCCGTCGACGTCGATCTCGGCGAGCTGGCCGCGGGTCTCAAGCCGGGACGCGAGAACGACGCCGAGCGCATCTTCTCGATGAACATGGGCATCGCCGTCCACGACGTCGTCACGGCGGCTGTGCTGTACGAGCGCGCCCTGGCTCGCGGGGCGGGCGTTCGCCTTCCACTGTGATGCCGTGGCTAGGCGCCGCCGGGGCGAGCGGCTGGTCGAGACGGATGAGGCTCGGTGCGCGCGAGCGCGGGGCAGCGACCGTGAAGGGGCGTACACTTCGCCGGGCCGGGTTGAAGGCGAACGAGATCGAGGAGGCGTCGTGACGAGACCGTCACTGGATGAACAGGGATGCGCGCAGATCCACGCCGCCGCCGTGCGGCTGCTGGAGACCGCCGGCTGCGACGTCCTCGACCCCGAAGCGCTGGCCTTGCTGGCCGCGCACGGGGCCACCGTCGACGGCGCGCGCGCCCGCTTCGGCGACGATCTTGTCGCGAAGGCGCGGGCCACGGCACCGTCCGGGTACACGCTCGCCGGACGCCGGCCGGAACTCGACGTGCGCATCGCGCTCGACGCCCCGCCGGTGCTGGCGAGCGCGTCGGGACCGCCCTTCGTGCTCAGCGGTGGCGAGTATCGTCCGGGGTCGTTCGCCGACCTGCGGACGGCCGTGGCGCTCGCCCACCTGTCGCCGAACATCGATGTGCTCGGCTACAGCGTGGAGCCGAACGACGTTCCCGAGGACCGGCGCGCGCGGGTGATCTCGCACGCGCACGCCACGGGCAGCGACAAGATCAGCCGCTTCACCGTCACGACACTCGACGAGCTGAGAGTCGCGATCGACGTGTTCGAGATACTCTACGGCGCGCAGTGGCACGAGCGGCCGCGCCTCTGGACCGTCATCAACACGACGTCCCCTCTGCAGTTCTCCGCCGAGGGCGCCCAGGTGCTGCTGCGCCTCGCCCGGCTCGGCCAGCCGGTCTTGGTCGCGGTCTGCGCCATGGGCGGCACCACGGCGCCCATCACGCTTGCCGGGCTTCTCGCCGTCCAGCACGCGGAGCTCCTGGTGGGGCTCGTCCTCTCGCAGCTCGCCCGCCCGGGGTGCCCCTTCCTCTACGGCGGCACCTCTTCCGTCTCGTCGATGCAGACCGGCGCGCTCATGATCGGCGCGCCTGAGTACTGGACGCTGATGGAGGCGACCGTGCAGCTCGGTCACTGGCTCGGCGTGCCGGTCCGTGCCGGCGGGTCCGTCACCGACGCGCACGTCCCCGACGCGCAGGCCGGCATCGAGTCGGCGCTGGCGATGGACGCCGTCCTCCGCATGGACGTGCAGTGCGTGCTGCACGCCGCCGGCATCCTGTCGTCGTTCAACTGTTACTCGCCGGTGAAGTTCGCGATCGACGACGAGGTGCTCACGGCGCTTCGCATCGCCAGGCGGCCCGTCGTCATCGACGACGAGACCCTGGCGCTCGACGTGGTCGCCGCCGCCGGACCGGGCGGTACGGTACTGGGTCAGGCTCACACCCGCCGCCATGCCCATGAGGCCGTCAGGAGCACCATCATGAATCGCGCTCCCTACGAGACGTGGCGGGGCCTCGGCGGCCGGGACCTGGCCACGGTGGCCGCGGAGCGCGTGGCCGCGCAGCTCGAGCAGTACGAGCCTCCCGACGATCTGGACCCGGTGGTGCGCCGCCAGCTCGACGCGTACTGCCTGGAGTAGGTGCTGTGCGGAGGTCCGCGAGCGGACCGGCCGGGACGCCGAGAGCTACTGGCGGAGGGCCGATCCGTCTCGGGCCCAGTCCTCGAGCGAGCCGGTGAGCGAGCTCTCGAGCAGCCGCGTGAGCGCCCGGTAGGGCTTGGAGAGGTCCAGCTGCGGGTCGATCGCGGCCTGGATCGCGAGACCGTCGATGACGGCGCTCATGAGCTGGGCGAGGCCGAGGAGTTCGGGGTCCGACAGCGCTTCGGCGCCGTCGTCCGCCCCGAGCCACTCCAGCTTCAGGCTCCAGTACCACTGGTAGAGCAGCGCGAGGCGGCAGCGAAGCATCCCGTGGCGCAGGACGTGGGGCAGGAGCTCGAAGAACACCTGGAAGTCCTCGGCGGCGGTGTCCATGCGCATCATCTCTTCGACCAGGCGCCGGGTGCGCTGGCCGGGCTCGACGTTCTTCATGCTGTCGAGCGATACCAGGTACTCGTCGTGGATCACGGAGTCGAGGACGGCGGCGATGAGGCCGGCCTTGTTCTCGAAGTAGTAGGAGACCATGGCTTTGTTCTCGCCGGCGCGGTCGCTCACGGCCTTCAGAGTCAGAGCCTTGAAGCCCTCGTCTGCGACGATCTCCTTGGCGGCGACGAGCAGCTTGCGCGCGGTCGCGGGGAGCGATGAGAGCGGATCCTCGAAGGCGAACTGCAGCCGCGTCCCCGCGGCGCACCCGCCGCCCGACCCGTGTTCCTTGAGCCCCGACTGCCGGATCCCCACGACCCCCGCCTTTCTGCTCGAGCGATGTGCTCCCGGCCCCTGCGCTTGACATGATTCGCAGGCCGATGTGCAATTGAGTGCTAATTGACCGGTCGATTAGCCCTCGGCCGTCATCCTATCAGACGGGAGCGT
>CAYTRM010000008.1:3832-18979 GCA_964440225.1 uncultured Thermoleophilia bacterium
GTGCTAATTGACCGGTCGATTAGCCCTCGGCCGTCATCCTATCAGACGGGAGCGTGACGCAGCAGGCGAGCGTGGCGGATCGGCGTGGCTGTCGCGTTCGATCTGTCGACACGACCTCTCTCGCCGGTACGCGCCGCCCGTCGACAGCCGAGGAGACAGATGGATTTCTACAGCGGACAGGTACTCAGGCTCGACCTCTCCAACCTGCGCGCGTCGGTCGAGCCCCTCGATCTCGAGTGGGCGCGGCTCTACATCGGCGGCAAGGGATTGCTGCTGCGGTACCTCTTCGCCGAGCTGGCGCCGGGAACGGATGCGCTGGCCCCGGAGAACCCGCTCATCCTTGCGACGGGGCCCTTCGCCGGCACCGCCGCGGCGACGTGCTCGCGCCTGGCCGTGGGCTGCAAGAGCCCGGCCACCGGCACGCTGCTCGACTCGTACGTTGGCGGCTCATTCGCTCCGGAGCTCAAGTTCGCGGGCTACGACCTCGTCATCGTCACAGGCCGGGCGCCAGAGCCGACCCTGGTCCGCATCGAGGACGAGCGTGTCGAGTTCGTTCCCGCGGAGGGCCGGTACTGGGGGCTCGAGACGGCCGCGCTCGAAGCGCTGATCCGCGAGGAGATGGGGCCGGCGGCCAAGGTGCTCTCCACCGGGCCCGCCGGCGAGAACCTCGTGCCCTACGCGTGCCTCTCGACCGACCAGTACCACAAGGCCGGCCGCGGCGGCGCCGGAGCCGTGATGGGCGGCAAGAACCTCAAGGCCATCGCCGTCCGCGGCACCGGCGCCGTCACGGTGCCCGACATGGCGGCGTTCTCGGCCGACGTGCTCAAGCTGCAGAACGAGCGCGTCCTGTCGGTCGACAACGCCTGGACATACGAGGAGGGCACGCCGTTCCTCGTCGACGCCGTCAGCGGGGCCGGTGCCCTGCCGACGCGCAACTGGAGCACGGGCACCTTCGACGGCGCCGGCACCATCAACTCGACGGCGCTCCTGAAGATCCGCACGAAGCTCCGCGCGTGCACCCAGTGCCCCCTCGCCTGCCGTCAGGTACACGACTTCGGTGACCACGTCTGCGAGGGCCCCGAGTTCGAGACCCTCGGTCTCTGCGGTTCGAACTGCGGGGTGAGCGACCTGGCCGCGGTGGCCGCCTTCAACCGGGAGTGCGACGAGCTTGGGCTCGACACCATGTCCACCGGGACGGTCGTGGCGCTGGCGATGGACCTTTGCGAGCAGGGCGTTGCCGACTACGGCCTCGCCTTCGGCGACACGGCCGGCTACCTCGAGGCGCCGCGTCTGATCGCGAGCCGCCGGGGGTACGGCGCCGAGCTGGCGCTCGGCGCCCGGGATCTGGCGGCTCTCAAAGGCCGGCCCGACCTCGCCGTCGAGGTCAAGGGCCTGGAGATGCCCGCCTACGATCCCAGGGGGACGCACGGCATGGGCCTGGGCTATGCGACCTCCGACCGCGGCGCTTGTCACATGCGCGCCTTCACCGCCGCCGATGACATCCTCGGGGGCGAAGGCGCCGCCGACTCGCTCGAGGGCAAGGCCCGGCTGGTCGTCGACCAGCAGGACTTCAGCGCTCTCGCCTGGACCGGCGTGTGGTGCGCGAACATGGCGCTCGACACCGACTTCATCGGCGCCCATCTGACGCACCTGTGGGGGCGCGCCGTCACGAGCGAGGAGCTCATGACGACGGGCGCCCGCATCTGGAATCTGGGCAGGCTCCTCAATCTGCGCGAGGGTCTCCAGCGCAAGGACGACCGCTTGCCGGAGCGGATCCTCAGCGAGCCCCACCCCGACGGCGTCGCGGCCGGCCGGGTCGTCGGGGCGGACGCGTTCCGCGAGGCGCTGGACGAGTACTACCGGCTGCGCGGCTGGGACGCCGACGGCGTTCCGACCGCCGAGACGCTGGAGAGACTCTGCTTGACCGAGGTGGCCGGCGACTCAGGCGCCTGATCGACCGGGCGAGACCCGGCCCGGACGAGACCGAGACCGAGAGCGAGGGGCGCCATGACGACGGAGCAGGAGGTGATCCGCCGGCAGATCGAGTGCCGCGCAGACCGCTTCGCGGTGGCGGCCGGAGCGCCGACGATGAAGGCTGTCGTCACGCTGGGTAACGGCGGCCGCGACAAGCTGGACTACCGCGACGTGCCGGTGCCGGTCGCGGGACCGGGCGAGGTGCTGCTGCGGGTCCTCGCCGCCGGAGTCAACACCACCGAGATCAACACCCGCTTGGGCTGGTACTCGGCGAGCGTGACTGCGGACACGGAGACCACGGCGTCCGACCAGGAGACCGCCGCGGTCGCCAAGGAGGACGGCGGGTGGAGCGAGCCCACTCCGTTCCCCCTCATCCAGGGCACCGACTGCTGCGGCCGTGTCGTTGCGGTAGGGCAGGGCGACGACGACCGGCTGCTCGGCCGCCGCGCCTTGGTGCGCCCCTGCATGCGCCTCTACGGCTTCTCGTCGCTGGAGACCGTGTGGATGGCATCCGACTTCGACGGCGCCTTCGCCGAGTACGTCAAAGCGCCCGCATCGGAGGTGTTCGCGGTGGAGTCCGAGCTCAGTGACGTGGAGCTCGGGGCGCTGCCCTGCGCGTACGGCACGGCCGAGAACATGCTGCACCGGGCGGGCGTGAGCCGCGGGCAGCACGTCGTCGTCACCGGCGCGTCCGGCGGGGTCGGCGCCGCCGCCGTGCAGCTCGCCGGGCTCCGCGGCGCTGCGGTGACCGCCGTCGCCGGTCGCGCCAAGGCGGAGCAGGTGCGGGCGCTCGGAGCGGACGCCGTCGTCGACAGGGACGCCGATCTCGTCGCGGTCATCGGCGAGCAGGCGGCGGATGTGGTCGTCGACAACGTCTCGGGGCCGGCCTTCGACGCCCTCGTCGCCGTGCTCAAGCGTGGCGGCAGGTACGTCTCCTCCGGCGCCATCGCCGGCCCGCTGGTCACCCTCGACAAGCGCACGTTCTACCTGCGCGACCTGACGCTGCTCGGCTGCACCGCGTGGGACGAGCCGGTCTTCACCGACCTCGTCGGCTACGTCGAGCGGGGAGAGGTGCGGCCACCGATCGCGAAGACGTATCCGCTCGAGCGCATCGCCGACGCCCAGGCCGAGTTCCTCGAGAAGCGGCACGTCGGCAAGTTCGTGCTGGTCCCGCCGCCGGGCGAAGACTGACGCGTCCCGGCCGGGGTCACTCCGCCTCGAGCCGGACGTCGAGCACCGGAGCGCGGGCCGAAGCGGAGGAGGCGTCGTCCAGCATCGCCTGGGCGGCGCTCTCGGCGTCCAGCCGCGACAGGTAGTGCTCGATCTCGTGGTCCACGACCGCCTGCTCCCACTCCAGGAGTGGAGCCATCAGCCTGGCCACGTCCTCGACGGCCTTCCGGCCCCGGTCGGGCGCCTCGAACGCGATGTGCGTGCGGCGCGTCAGGATGTCGTCGACGTGCAGGGCGCCCTCGAACAGCGTGGCGTGGACGACCTCCGCGGCGAGGTAGGTCTCGGCTCCCGTGAGGGGAGCGGCGAGACCGGGCTCATCGGCGATGAGGTCCAGCACCTGCAGGGCGAGCGACCCGTACCGGGCGACGAGATGACCGATCTGCGCGGGGGAGAGACTCGTGGCGCCCGGGTGGAGGCGCGCCCTCTCGGCGGCTTGTGCAGATCCGACGGCGCCGAGCAGAGGGAGGTCCTCGGTGCGGCTCGGCGGCACGGCGAAGGGCAGGTCGCGCGCGGCGACGTCGACCGCGTCCCGGGCCATGACCCTGTACGTCGTGTACTTCCCTCCCGCGATGCTGACCAGCCCCGGGGCGCTGCGCCGGACGAGGTGCTCGCGGGATATCGCGGCGGTGTCCTCCGACCCGGAAGCGACCAGCGGCCGCAGGCCGACGTACACCGCCGTGATGTCGTCGGTCGTGAGCGGCTCGCGGAGTATGGCGTTCACGTGACCGAGCAGGTAGTCGACGTCACCGCGGGTGGCCGACGGGTGGTCCAGCCCGAACTCCCAGTCGGTGTCGGTCGTGCCGATGATCCAGTGCTCGCCCCACGGGAGCACGAAGAGCACGCTCTTCTCGGTGGGGAGGATGAGGGCGAGCGTCGAGTCGATGCGCGCCTTGGGGACGACGATGTGCACGCCCTTGGAGGGCCGGACGATGAGCGGGTCCTCGACCCCGGCCAGGCGCTCCAGCTCGGTCGTCCACGCGCCGGTGGCGTTGACGACGACGCGGGCGCGGATCGCGAGCTCACCGCCGCCCTCGAGGTCCTTGACGCGCGCTCCCGTGACTTTGGGGCCGTCGTGGAGGAAGGAGGCGACCTCGACGGCGGAGACGCACACCGCGCCGTGCGCCTGGGCGGTGCCGGCGAGCGTCACGGCGAAGCGGGCGTCGTCGACCTGCGCGTCGAAGTAGCGGATCCCGCCGGTGACGGCGTCGTCGCGCAGCGACGGGACCGCTCGCAGGCAGGCTCTCCGTGAGAGGTGCCGGTGGCGCGGCATCGCGGGGCGCAGCCCGGCGAGCCCGTCGTAGAGGAGCAGTCCGGCGCCCATGAGCAGTCGGTCTCGCACGCCGCGCTTGAGCGGGAACAGCAGCGGCATCGCGTGGACGAGGTGGGGGGCCAGCTTCTCGGCGAGCAGGCGCCGCTCGTGCAGCGCCTCCCGCACCAGTCCGAGGTCGAGGTGCTCGATGTAGCGCAGGCCACCGTGGATCAGCTTGCTGGATCGGCTGGAGGTGCCGGCGGCGAAGTCGCGCTTCTCGACGAGCGCCACGGAGAGGCCGCGGCCGGCGGCGTCGAGAGCCACGCCGCAGCCCGTCACCCCGCCGCCGATGACGAGGACGTCGAAGTGCTCGGCGGCGAGCCTCTCCAGCCGGCGCTCCCGCGCGGCCAGAGGCGCCGCCCTCCGGCCCGCGCCGGCGCTCGCGCCGGTCATGCCTCGACCCCGGGTCCGGCGCCCGAGCCCTCCTTGGCCTCGATCTCGAGCTGCGCCGCCAGGATGGCCTTCGCGTTCTCGTAGACCGGGGTGTCGACCATCTTGCCGTTCAGCGAGATCGCCGCCGTGCCCTTGGCGATCGCCTCCTCTTCGAAGGCCTTGACCACGCCGGCCGCCCACTCGACGTCGGCCGGATCGGGCGCGTAGAGGCGGTTGCAGACCTCGACCTGGCTGGGATGGATGATCATGCGTCCTTCGTACCCCATCTGGCGGCCGTCGCGCACGTTGGCCTCGAAGGCTTCCATGTCCTGGTACGCGACGAAGGGCGCGTCGATCGCGACCACCCCGGCCGCCCGCGCCGCCACGGCCATGTGCCGGCGCGCGTACTTCTGCTCCTCGCCCTCCGAGGTGAGCTTCACGCGCATGTCCTTGGTGAAGTCGACGGCGCCGAAGATCGCGCTCACGACCCGCGGGCTGGCGGCGCACGAATCGTAGGCGAAGATGATGCCCTTGGCGGTCTCGAGCAGGAGGGAGACCTTGATGCCGCCGACGACCAGGCCGCGGCGCCGCTCGAGCTCCTCGAGCTTCCAGTCGAGACGCTTGACGTTCTCGGGATGGCCGCACTTGGCCAGCGTCACGCCGTCGAGACCGGGGATGACGATGGCCTCGAGGTCGTCGTTCGTCATCTCGGTTTCCCAGTTGTTGATGCGCACGTAGACCTCGGCGCTGCCGGCGCCGGCCTTCTCGAGGTTGGCGGCGACCACCTCTCGGGCGCGAACCTTCTCGGCCGGCGGGACGGAGTCCTCGAGGTCCAGCGTGATGATGTCTGCCGGGATGCCCGGGGCCTTCGCGACCATCTTCTCGTTGTTGCCCGGCACGTACTGGACGGAGCGCATGACTGCCATGTTCACTTGCCTCCCAGCGAAGCGATTCTGTCGTACAGGATGTCGGGGATGTCGTTCGGGCTCGGCGCCACGTGGCCGCCGGCCTCCCGGATGACGTCCATCTTGCTCTGGGCCGAGCCGCGACCGCGCTCGACGATGCTCGAAGCGTGCGAGAAGCGCTGTCCCTCGGGAGCCCACGCGCCGGCGACGAAGATGACGAAGGGCTTGGTGAAGCCGCCGCTCGCGATGACCTCGGCGCACTCCTCTTCCTGCGTGCCGCCGATCTCGGAGAAGACGGCCACGCCCTTGGTCTGGGGGTCGGCCTCGAAGAGCGGGAGCAGGTCGGCCATGGAGGTGCCCAGCACGGGCTCGGTGCCCGTATGGACCGCGGTGCTCACGCCGAGGCCGGCGCGGCGGAGGACCCAGGGGATGGTCCCCGACTGGCCGCCGCTGCGCGAGAAGACCCCGATCGGGCCGGGGGTGAAGAAGCTGCTGGCCCACTCGAGGCTGCCGCCGAGCCAGCCGACGACGGCCTCCCCGGGGGTGATCGCGCCGATGGAGCCGGGGCCGAGCACACGGGTGCCACGCCCGGCGCAGTACTCGATCATCGTCATCGCGTCGTGGACGGGTACCGACTCGACGCAGCACACGACGTTCGGCACGCCGGCGTCGGCCGCCTCCTTGACCGCCGGCAGCAGCACGCGGCCAGGCACGAAGATCACGCTGAAGTCGACCGGGCCGTGCGCCTGCACCGCCTCGCGCACGGTGTGGTGGACGGGGATCCCGTCGATCGTCTGGCCGCCCTTGCCGGGGCTCGTGCCGGCGACGACGTTGGTCCCGTACTCCCTCATGTACCGTGCGCGGAGCGATCCCTCACGCCCCGTGATGCCCTGGACGACGACGCGCGTGGAAGCGTCAATCAGGATCCCCATCGCTCACCTCCCCGCGGCCGGCGGGCTGCGGCGCGGGCGCCCGCCGCTGCGCCGCCAGGTAGTCGTCGAGGCCCTCTACGGGGACCTCGATGGAGAGCGCGGCGTTGCCGCGCGTGCGACAGGCGTGCTCGCAGGCGAGGCACTCCGTGCCCCTGCGCGCCACCTCGTCCGCCGTCAGATGTCCGACGGACGGCAGGCCCTCGCGCAGTCGCAGGATGCCGCGGCTGAAAACTGCGCAGGCGTCGACGCAGGCCTTCGTGGCGCAGGTCTCGCAGGCGGCCGTGTCGATGGTCACCGTGATCGTCTTCTCAGCGAAGCGGAGCAAGGGCGCCTCCCTTCAGTCCGTCGTGGTACTCCTCGACGAGAGCGCGCATCCTTCCGGCGATGAAGAGCGTGTCGGTGACGTGGTCGCGGCCGTAGATCTCGACGCGCGTCGCCCCGTCGCAGTCGGCGAGACCCTCGCGCAGGATGGCCAGGGACTCCTCCTCCTTGTTGCCGCAGACGAGCAGGACGCAGGGAAGCCCGGGCTTCTGCGGCAGGACCTCCCGCAACGCCTTGACGACGGCGTGCGCGTGGTGCCACTGCTCCTGGTTGGCCATCATGAAGCCGCCGAGGAGGTAGCCCTCGATGTTGGGCTGGGAGAGGACGACCTTGGCGACCCGGTAGATCTTGGACCCCACCGGGTTGCCGCTGGTGTCGGCGTAGTTGGCCGGCCTGAGGCCGACCCGGTTGAGGGCGTCCATCGCCATCATCGCCGATCCGCCGCCTATCGGGTGAAAGCCGATGTAGCCGGGCGTGACCCCGTCGTAGCCCATGTCCATGACGAAGCCCGAGCCTCGGAGGTCGGCCTTCTCGATACCCCAGCCGACCAGGTCGAGAGCCGTCGGCTCGTGACCGAAGTCGCGGGCGACCTCGATGCCCATCCCGGGATGGCGAAAGACGGCGGCGTTGTCGATCTGCATCTTGCAGTCGGCGCACACGAGCTCGCCCTGCTCCGTCAGCACGAGTGGGTTCACCTCGAGAGCGAAGCAGTCGTACTCGCGGTGAGCGCGGGCCAGACGCGAGCAGGCCGTGGCGAGCGGCACCAGCAGGTCGTCGGGGACCCCGGAGCCGACGAGCAGGTCGACCGCCTGGTACACCTCGAGTCCGTCCAGGGACGAGATGTGGAGCCGGCGGATGGCGTCGTCGGGTACCGCCTCGATGTCCACGCCTCCCTCGCCGCTGACCATGAGGAGCGGGCGGCGGCCGCTCCGCGCCGAGTCGAGGATGATACCGGCGTAGAACTCGCGGGCGATGTCGAGGCGTTCCTCCACGAGCACCGAGGTGATCGTCATGCCCTTGACGCATGCGCCGAGGAGATCCGCCGCCACGCTGCGGGCCTCCGCCGGCGTCTCGGCGAACCTGATCGCGCCGGCCTTGCCCCGGCCGCCGGCGTGCAGCTGGGCCTTGACGGCGACCGGCCGGCCGATCTCGAGCGCGGCCGCCTCGGCGTCCGCCGGGGTGGAGGCGCGCCGGCCGCGCGGCACCCGGAGGCCGGCCTTCTTCAGGAGTTCCTTGCCCTGGTGCTCAAGCAGCTTCGCCACGGAGCCTCTCCCGACGGCCGCGTTTCTCGCGGCGGACGACACTTCTCCGGCCTTCGCCGTCCAGGCCGACGCTGGTCGATCGCATGCCTGCTCACCCCTTCACTGTGGTGCCAAACTGGTATGTACCATGCCCGCTGGTATGTACCATGGACGCTGTGGCATACTGCTGTCAAGCGCGGCCGGAGACATCGGCCCGGGCAGACCCCAACCGACGTGATGGAGCCGTTGCTCCCGTCGCCGGGAGCCACCACATCGACTGGAGACGTCATGCAGCACATCACCGAAGCGGCCAGGAGCATCCCGGTGCTGTGCGACACCGACGTGCTCGTGGTGGGGAGCGGGCCGGGAGGCCTCGCGGCGGCCCTCGGCGCCGCGCGCGCCGGGGCGCGGACGACGCTGGTCGACCGCTACGGCTGCTTCGGCGGCGCCATCACCCAGGTGGGCGTCGAGTCCATCGCCTGGTACCGCCACGAGGCCACGGTCGAGGCCGAAGGCATCGGCGTGGAGTTCGAGGAGCGAGCGCAGGCGATGGGCGGGACTCAGCCGGAATCTCAGTCGATGAGCCGGGCGCTCGACCCGGAGCTCTTCAAGGTCGTCGCCGACGACCTCGTGAGCGAGGCGGGCATCGAGCCGCTGCTGCACTGTCTGGCCGCCGAGCCGCTCCTGGACGGAGGCGCCGTCACGGGTGTGACCACCGAGAGCAAGTCCGGGCGGCAGGCGATCCTTGCGGCGCGCGTCATCGACGCCACCGGCGACGCCGACCTCGCCTTTCGCGCCGGGGCGCCCTGCCGCGCGACGCCCCTTGCGGAGGCGATGGGTGTCACCGTCACCTTCTCGTGCTCGGGCGTCGACAAGCAGCGCTTTCTCGACTACGTCGCCGAGCAGGCCCCGACGTACGCCGACTGGGGCACTGGCTGGCGCATCAACACGTCGGGCAAAGAGGACGAGCTCTTCAGCCCGTACCTCCAGGAGCCCTTCGACATGGCGCGCCGGGAAGGGCTGATCCCCGAAGAGACCAAGAGCATCGGCGGGACCTGGGGTCGCCTCTCGGACTCGGGCGAGGCGACCTACCTCAACATGATCTACCTGCGCGGCTACGACTGCACGAACGTGCGCGATTTGACGCGCGCGGAGATCGAGGGACGCCGGCAGGCGCTCCTGGCGATCGAGGCGCTCCGGCGCTTCACGCCCGGCTTCGAGAACGCCCACCTGCGCAACTTCGGCATGACCCTCGGCACGCGCGACTCGCGCAAGATCGTCGGCCGCTACGAACTCACCGAGCGTGACGTGCGCGGCGAGGCGCGCTTCGACGACTCGGTCGGCATCTTCCCCGAGTTCCTCGACGGTTACGGCACGCTCGTGCTGCCCACCACGGGCCGCTACTTCCAGGTGCCCTACGGGATCCTCGTTCCCGGAGGAGTCGACAACCTGCTCGTCGCCGGGCGCTGCGTCGCCGGGGACAAGGTCTCACACGCGGCCACACGCAACCAGATGTGCTGCGCGGTGACGGGTCAGGCTGCCGGCGTGGCGGCCGCCGTCTCGCTCGGGGACGGTCGCAGTACCGGCGAGGTCGACGTCTCGCGCGTCCAGGCCGAGCTGAGACGGCAGGGCGTGCGGTACGCCTGAGCGCCCGCCCCGCCCTCAGATCGGGGCCGAGGGGGGGCGGCCCGGGGCCGGCGACGGCGCGACGTCTTCGACCGGGGCGCTCACCGAGAACTCCGTGCGGTCACCGCGGTACACGTCGCGGGCCAGCTCGACGACGGCGTCGTCGGCATCGAGCACGGTACGGGTGAGGACGATCGCCGGGCTGCCCGGCGCGACGCCCAGCGCCTCGGCCTCGAAGCGATCGAGGGTCACAGCGACGACCCGCGCGTCGGCTTTCACGGGGCGCACGCCGTAGCGCGAGCGGAGAATCGCCCACAGCGAGCCGGTGAGGTCGTTCTCGAGCAGGCCGGGGAAGCGCTCGGCCGACAGCTGGATGTTCTCGATGGCGATCGGCTCCCCCCCGGCCGTCCTGAGCCGCTGGAGGACGTGGACCCGGCCTCCGGGAGGGATGCCCAGCATCGCGGAGGCCGGAGCATCCGGCTCGAGCGTCTCGGCCGCGAGGATCTCGGTGCCGGGCGCCCGGTCGGCCTCGGTCATGTTCCGTGTGAAGCTCCCGACGCTGAAGCGCAGCCGCGGCTCGGCGACGAACGTCCCGCGCCGCGGATGGCGGTAGAGGTAGCCCTCCAGCGCGAGCGTCTCCAGCGCGTGACGCGCCGTCATGCGGCTGACTTCGTACTGCTCGCTCAGCGTGCGCTCGGAGGGGACCGACGAGTGAGGGTCGAGGCGCCCGGCCTCTATCTGGTCGCGAAGGAGAGCGGCGAGCCACAGGTACAGGGGGCTCGAGCGCTCCGGTGTGCCCCGGGTGCTTGCCACAGTCCCCCTTCCCAGCCGAGAGGATCGGCGGGTCATGCTCGTCGATCCGGTGCCCGTGATGCCGGCAGAGGCAGTGCCGCCGGATTCGCGATAGGCTACCATATGGTTTCGTGGTACATACCAGTAGGCACGGCGCGGGGGTGGTCGCGACTGTCGGGAGGGAACCTGCCGATACGTGTATTCGTCGGCGGGAGCCCGGTGCGACCGACTATCATGGCCTGAAACGGGCGTCATACCGAATATCCCGGTGGCTCTACGGGCGCCCGCAGCTAATTAACCGGTCAATCCGTCTTGCCAACTTGACGCGGCATGTGTATGGTGACCAACACGTGTCGGAGCAGTCTGGCGCCGCCGGCGCCATTGCGGTCCACGACGTTCCACGAGGCGTACACCTAGGGGGAGTAGAGATATGGCTGACGAGAAATACGCGAGTGAGTACGGGCAGCACCTGGTCGACCAGGTGATGAAGGGCAAGATGACGCGCCGCCAGCTGCTCGTCCGCGCGTCCGTGTTCGGTCTTTCCGTGACCGCCGCCGGCCAGCTCCTCGCCGCCTGCGGTGGGGACTCCGAGGAGTCGGCCTCGCCTGCGGCGAGCGCGATCCCCGATCCGGTCATGGGCGGCACCATCAAGATGATCGGCCCGGCGCCGATCACCGATCCCGACCCGGTCACCATCTACGACCAGGGCGGCATCGTCCTCGTTTACCAGTTCCTCGAGTACCTGATCGACCTCAACAACGACAACTCGCTGCGCGGTACGCTCGCCGAGACCTGGACGCCGAACGAGACGGTCGACGTCTGGACCTTCAACCTGCGCCAGGGCGTCACGTTCAACGACGGCAGCCCGTTCGAGGCCGAAGACGTGGTCACGAGCATCGAGCGCGTCCTCGACCCGGACAACGGCTCGGGCGCTCTCTCGCAGCTCAACGGCGTGCTCTCTCCCGGCGGCGTCAAGGCCGTCGACGCGGCCACGGTCGAGTTCACGCTCGACAAGCCGTTCGCCGACTTCCCCTACATGGTGTCCTCGGGCAACTACAACACCGCCATCCTGCCGCGTAGCTACAAGGGCGACATCATCAAGAATCCGGTCGGCACCGGCCCGTTCATGCTCGACAAGTACGTGACCAAGCAGAAGGCCACCTTCACGAAGAACCCGAACTACTGGGGCAAGGACGACAAGGGCAACCAGCTTCCGTATCTGGACGGCATGGAGTACATCATGGTCGAGGACAACTCGGCCCAGAACCTCCAGCTCCAGTCCGGCGCCATCGACCTGCAGCCGCAGACCGTGTTCCAGGGCGCGCAGGCGCTGTTCGCCGATCCCAACCTCCGCGTCGACATCTACCCCGGCACGGGCATCCGCGAGGTCGCCTTCAACGTGGACAAGGAGCCTTGGAAGGACAACCCGAAGCTCCGTCAGGCTGTCGCGTACTGCCTCGACCGTGAGGCCATCAACAAGGCCCTGTACGACGGCCGCAGCAACCTCGGCTACGACACCTTCTGGGAGCCGTCCGTTTTCGCCGGCGCCCCGGAGTCGACCCCGCGCGCGCAGGACTACGAGAAGGCCAAGGCTCTGCTCAGCGAGGCCGGCTATCCGGATGGCCTCGAGATCGAGCTCACCTTCGCGAAGTACCTCGAGAACCCGCAGTACGCGCAGCTCATCCAGGAGCAGTGCAAGCCGGCCGGCATCACGGTCAAGCTGAATCAGCTCAGCTACGAGGCGTACTACGCCGGTGACGACGCCGACTACTACGGCACCACGCCGTGGATCAACGCGCCGATGACCATCACCGAGTGGGGCAGCCGCCCGGCTCCCGGCATCTACGCCGCGGCCATGCTGCTGCCGGATGCCGTGTGGAGCTCCTCGCACTGGGACAACGCCGACTTCGTCAGCGCCTTCGACGAGTACGAGTCCACGGTCGACGAGGCTTCCCGGATGGAGCTCGCCACCACGCTGTCACAGACCCAGCAGGACGAGACGCCCATCCTCTTGTCCTTCTACATCACCCAGCTGCGCACGCAGAAGAAGAACGTGTTCGGCGTCGGCGGCCCAGGCTCGTTCTACTGTGACATGAGCCGCGCGTTCATGACCGCCTGAGGCAACCGCACGGTCACTGAGACAGACTGACGTAGGGTTCCCGGGATGCTGCGCCTCATAGGACGCCGGCTGCTCCTCATGGTGCCGACGCTGATCCTGGCGTCGATACTGATCTTCGCGCTCGCCGAGGTACTGCCCGGCGACGTGGGGCGCTCCATCCTGGGGCCCTACGCCACACAAGAACAAGTCGAGCTTCTCAACGAGAGGCTCGGAGCCGACCGGCCCATCTACGTGCGCTACGCCGCATGGGCCGGCGGCTTCGTCACCGGCGACTGGGGAGAATCGCTGCTTCTCAAGGTGCCGGTGTTCCCCACCGTCATGAAGGCGCTGGGCAACTCGCTGGTGCTCGCGGGGTTCGCGCTGGTGCTCATCGTGCCCACTTCCGTGCTCCTGGGCGTGTTCTCAGGCTTACGACGAGACAGCGCCCTCGACCGCACCATCACGGTCTCCACGTTGTCGATGACCGTCATTCCCGAGTTCGTGAGCGGCGTCGTGCTGCTCTACGTCTTCGCGGTGTGGCTCAAGGTGCTGCCGGTCACGGCCATGCCGCCCGACGGCTCGCCGTTCGTGAGCCGCTTCTACTACCTGATCCTCCCGGCCATCCCGCTGATGTTCCTCGAGCTCGGCTACATCGCGCGCATGGCCAGGGTGGGCACCGTGCAGGTGCTGGCGATGCCGTACATCCGCACCGCCGTGCTCAAGGGGTTGCCACGTCGCAGGGTCATCTTCGGCCACGTGCTGCGCAACGCCATGGTTCCCACCGTCACGGTCATCGGCAGCCAGGTCGGCTGGCTGATCGGGGGCCTGGTCGTCATCGAGACCCTCTTCGTCTACCCCGGCATCGGCAAGCTCATGGTCGACGCCGCGCAGACGCACGACCTGCCCATGCTCGAGGCGGCGGTCCTCATGGTGGCCATCCTCTACATGCTGTCTAATCTCATAGCCGACATCGTCGTCGCGCTGCTCAACCCGCGGATCCGGGCAGGAGGCTGAGCATGGACCGACGCAACGGCGCGTCCGGGCCCGGCCCGGATCTTCAGACGGAAGGCAGTCATCTGAGCTCGGACCCGGAGATGCTCGAGCTTCGCGTGGAGGCGGCTGTCGATCACCCGGGGCAAGAGCTCCAGGCCGACTCCGCGGCGGCGCTCGAGCAGAAGCGCCAGCGGCGCTACCTCGTCAAGGCCCTGTTGCGGAGCCCGACCTTCATGGTCGGCATGGTGATCGTGCTGTTCTGGATCATCATGGGCGCCTTTTCGGTCTACTTCACGCAGAGCCCGACGGCCCAGGATGCGCTCTCGTCCCTGCAGGGGCCCAGCGCATCCCACTGGTTCGGCACCGACGACCTCGGTCGCGACGTCTTTGCGCGCACCATGGCCGGGGCCCGCACCGTGCTCATCATCGCGCCGCTCGCCACGGTGCTGGCGCTGGTGTGGGGCGGCCTCATCGGCCTGGTGGCCGGCTTCTGGCGCGGGCTCACCGACGAGATCATCATGCGCCTCGTCGACGTGCTGCTCGCGCTGCCGATCATCATCACCTCGATCCTCATCCTCTCGTTGTTGGGCAAGGGGACGGCGATCATCATCGTCACGATCGGCGCGCTCTTCACACCGGTGGTCAGCCGCACGATCCGCTCGGCGGTCATCGGCGAGCGCGAGCGTGAGTACGTCATGGCGGCTCGACTGCGCGGCGAGCGCTCAGCCTTCGTGATGACGCGCGAGATCCTGCCGAACATCACCCAGCCGATCATCGTCGAGGGCACGATCCGCCTTGGATACGCGGTCTTCACCGCCGCTACGCTGTCGTTCCTCGGCTTCGGGCTTGTGCCGCCGTCATCGGACTGGGGGCTCACCATCGCCACCCAGCGCGTGTTCCTGCAGATCGCCCCGTGGACGGTGCTGTTCCCCGCCCTGGCGCTCGCCTCTCTCGTGGTGGGCGTGAACCTCATCACCGACGGACTGGGAAGGGTGTTCTCGAAATGAGCGCCGCCGAACAGCCTCTGGACGCTCCGGCTACCGCGAACGCCGCTCTCGACGTGCGCGACCTGGAGGTCACCTTCCACCGGCGCGGTCGCCGGCTGCCCGTGCTCAAGGGCGTGACTCTCCGCATCGACCCCGGCGAGGCCTATGGCTTGGTGGGCGAGTCGGGGTGCGGCAAGACGACCCTCGCCATGGCGGCCATGCGGTATCTGGCCGCGAACGGCACGCTCGACGCCGGTTCGGTGCTGGTCGACGGGCAGGACGTCAGCACGCTCTCCGAAGAGGCGCTCCGCAAGTGGCGTGGCGGCAAGGTCTCGATGGTGTACCAGGACCCGACGCAGGCGCTCAGC
>CAYTRM010000009.1:0-18842 GCA_964440225.1 uncultured Thermoleophilia bacterium
CTGGGAGGCAGTGAGCGCAACGCTCTCGCCGTCCCTCGAAGGAGAGGTACGAGATGCGTGACACGCAGGAGAGCGGAGGCCGGCCGGCCGGCGACGGCGGGCACGGCTGCAGCCAGGTGGATGTCGACGCGCGCCGCCAGCAGGACGCGCTCGAGGTGCGCATGCTGCTCATCCGCCACAAGTTCCTCGTCCTCTCGGGCAAGGGCGGCGTCGGCAAGAGCACGGTCGCGGTGAATCTCGCGACGGCGCTGGCGGCCGCCGGGCGCCGCGTGGGCCTGCTCGACGTCGACCTCCACGGGCCCAGCGTGCCGGGCCTCCTCGGCCTGGACTACACCCCGAAGCCCGGCCGGGCCGGCGGCATCGCCCCGGCGCCGGTGGCGGAGAATCTCTGGGCCATGTCCATCCAGTTCTTCCTCCCGGAGGAAGACGACGCCGTGATCTGGCGGGGACCGCGCAAGTACTCGGCGATCCGCGAGATGCTGGCCGGAGTGGACTGGGGGCACCTCGATTGCCTCGTCGTGGACGCTCCTCCCGGTACCGGCGACGAGGCCCTGGCTCTCGTCGAGCTGCTCGGCGCCGGCGCCGGAGCCGTGATCGTCTCCACTCCGCAGCGCGTCGCTGTCAACGACGTGCGCAAGGCGCTGGGGTTCTGCGCGACGCTCGACCTGCCGGTCCTCGGCGTGATCGAGAACATGAGCGGCTTCGTCTGTCCTCACTGCGGCGAGACCACCGACGTGTTCCTCCGCGGCGGCGCCGAGACGATGGCCGCGGAGGCCGGCGTGCCGTTCCTCGGCCGTATCCCGATGGATCCGGCCGTGGTCGAGGCCGGCGAGCGCGGCGTGCCTCACGTCCAGGCCTTCGCCGGGTCGCCGACGGCCGACGCGTTCACGGCGGCCGTGGAGTCGCTCCTCGAGCTGACGAAGCGCCCGGAGCATCACCACGAAGCGGAACCCGCGAGGAGCTGATCGCGATGCTGTCCCCAGACCACTGCGTGTACGGTCCGGTGCCGTCACGCCGCCTCGGCCGATCTCTGGGCGTCGACGTGGTCCCGTTGAAGACGTGCACGCTGGACTGCGTGTACTGCCAGCTCGGGCCCACCACCGACAAGACGGTCACGCGGCGTCGCTGGATCGAGCCCGCCGACGTCGTGGCTCGGGTCCGCGACCGGCTCGACACGGAGCCGGACGTCATCTCTCTCGCGGGGTCGGGCGAGCCGACGCTCTACGACGGCGTCGGAGAGGTCATCGCCGGCATCAAGGAGATCACGGACACCCCGGTGGTCGTCATCACCAACGGGACGCTCCTGTGGCGAGAGGACGTGCAGCGTGACCTCGCCGCGGCCGACATCGTGGTGCCGTCGCTGGACGCCCCCGACGACGACCTGTTCCAGAAGGTCAACCGCCCGCATCCCGATCTGCGGTTCGACGAGATCGTGGACGGGCTGGTCGCGTTCAGGGACCGGTACGAGGGGCAGTTGTGGCTCGAGGTCATGCTTCTCGACGGCCTCACCGGTACGTCCGAGTGCGTCTCGCGCCTCGCCACGGCGGCCGCGCGCATCGCGCCCGACCGCATCCAGTTGAACACGGCCGTGCGGCCGCCGTCCGAATCATCCGTGCGCCCGGTAGCGGCGGCGCGGATGGCCGAGCTCGCGGCGCTCTTCACGCCCATGGCCGAGGTGGTCAGCAGAGGCGCCCTCGCCGTCGACGACCTGACGGCCGGCACCGAAGACGTGCTCGAACTGCTCTCCCGGCGCCCGTGCACCATGGACGACATCGCATCAGGGCTCGGTATCCACAACGGCGAGGCGCTGAAGCTCGTGACCCTGCTCATCGAGACGGGGGCCGTGGCGGCTTCGTCACATCAGGGCACGCGGTTCTTCAGCGCCGTGAACGCCGATCATCAGGACGACAGCACGAAGGAGACAGCATGAAGGTAGCCATCAGCACGCAGAGCAACGATCTCGACGCACTCGTGGACCCCCGCTTCGGTCGCGCCCGCTGGTTCATCATCGCGGACTCCGCGACGGGCGAGTGGGTCGCGGTCGACAACGCTTCGAACGTGAACGCCAGCGGCGGCGCCGGGGTGCAGGCCGCCAGCACTGTGGCGGCGCAGGGCGTCGAGGCGATCATCACCGGCAACGTCGGCCCCAACGCCCACAAGGCGCTGGCGGCCGGCAACATCGCCATCCACCAGGTCGGGAACGGTGTCACCGCTCGGGCCGCGCTGGACGCTCTCGGTCGCGGCGAGCTCACGGCGGTCACGGCGCCGACTGTGGACGGCCACTGGGCCTGAGGCAGGAGCTGAGGATCATGGAGAGTGACGGAAGGCCGATGCGCCGCCGGCAGCGGCGCGCGGGAGGAGCCTGCGACGGTCCGGGCCCGGGCCGGGGTACCGGACAGGGCCGCGGCCAGGGCGGCGGGCGCCTCTCGGGGGGCGCCCGCGACGGCCGGGGAGGCCTGGGCGGGCGCACCGCGACCCGGGCGCTCGTCGCCGTCGGCGCTTACGTCGCGCAGGACCTCCGCGATGCGGAGGGTGTGACGCGGCCGCTGCTGCGCCGGGCCGCTCTGCGCCTCGCGGTGAGCCGGAGCCAGCCGGCGCGCCGCCTCGGCGGCGCCTACCTGCGCCTGGACCCCCCGGCGCCGGATGAACTGCCGGTGCGCCGGGACGTGATCGACGTGACGCCGTCCTCGCCGGAGACCCGGGCGCTCCCGTCGCCGCCGAGCGGCGAGGAGCGCGAGCCGGCAGGGGGGCAGCCGCTTTGAAGCCCGGCGCCGCCTCGTCTAAGATGAGCATATGCTAACAACGATCGAGGAGTATCGTGGCCCGGCCACCGATTGAACGTTCCGTAGGCGGCGAACCGAGCGTGGCCCTCTTCAAGCCGGCCGGCATCCCCGGCCGCGGGCTGGAGCAGCTGGCGCTCGCCGTCGACGAGCTCGAAGCCATCCGCCTCGTCGACCTCGAGGGCCTGAGTCACGAGCAGGCGGCGATGGCCATGGGCGTGTCGCGCCAGACCGTCGGTCGCGTTCTTGAGCGAGGCAGGGCGACGGTCGCGGAGGCGCTCGTGGCCGGCAAGGCCCTTGTCATCAGCGGTGGTCAGTATCGCGTCGAGCCACGGCAGCTGTGCTGCGCATCCTGCGGGGCGGTCTGGACGGCCGACCCCTCCGAGGAGCCGCTCGCCGCATGCCCGTCCTGTGGTTCCGCCGACTTCGGCACCTGCTGGGACCCCGCGGGGCGCTGCGGCATGGGTCGTGGTCGCGGCGGCGGGCGCGGCCGTGGCTGCGCCGGTGAGGGTGGCGGCCGGGGCCGTGGGCGCGGAGGCGCCGGCGAGAGGGCGCCGGGCGAAGGACGAGGGCGTGGCCGCGGGCCCGCCTGACCAGGTGTTTCCGAAGCCGGGGCGATACGCTTCCGGCGAAGCGACGATGAACGGAGTCTGATCCTCATGAGCGAGACCAACGGAACGAAGGTGCGCATCGCCGTCCCGTCCGAGGCCCCAGGCGGCCTCACGGCACGGCGTTCGGGCCACTTCGGGCGCTGCGAGTGTTTCACGATCGTCGAGGTCGTCGACGGCGCCGTCGACGGCGTGGAGGTGGTGCACAACGCGCCTCACCAGGACGGCGGCTGCATGACGCCGGTCCTTCTCCTTGCCGAGAACACGGTCGACGCGATCGTCGTCGACGGCATCGGCGGCCGCCCGCTGATGGGCTTCAACCAGGTGGGCATCGCCGTGCACGCGGGCATGGGCCCGGACGTGCAGACGACGGTCACGGCGTACATCCAGGGAGCCCTGCCCGTGGTCGGGCTCGAAGGAGCCTGCAACCACTAGCCGCCGCCTCGCGGCGACCCGCGTCGCCGCACAGCACCCAGCACTCTGACCGATCGAAGGGAGTCCCCCTGTGGACGCGTCGCGCTATGTCATCATCGGAGGTGTGGCCGCCGGACCCAAGGCCGCGGCCAAGCTCACACGGCTGGCGCCGGACGCCGACGTGACGATCATCGAAAAGGGCGTCTTCCTCTCCTACGCCGGGTGCGGTCTCCCGTACTACGTCTCGGGTGTGGTCGAGGATCAGGAGGACCTCATGTCCACGCCGGCCGGCGCGCTGCGCGACGAGGTCTTCTTCCTGAACGTCAAGAACGTCCACGTGCACAACCGCACGCTGGCCACCGAGATCGACCGGGAGGCGCGCCGCGTGCGGGTACGCTCGCTCGAGAGCGGCGACGAACGCTGGGTGCCCTACGATCGCCTGATCCTCGCCACGGGCGCGGAGCCGGTCGAGCCGCCGCTGCCCGGCCGCGAGCTCGACAACGTGGTGACGCTGCACGGCGTCGAGGACGCCGAGCGCATGCGCGCGCTCCTCGCCCAGCACAGGGCGCCCGACGTGGTCATCATCGGCGGAGGCCTCATCGGCGTCGAGATGACCGAGGCGCTGGTGTCCACAGGGTGCCGCGTCACGATCGTCGAGCGGCTGCCGCAACTCCTCACGCCGCTGGACGCGGAGATGGCCGGGCAGGTCGCCGCTCACATGAAGTCGCACGGTGTGAAGGTGCTCGTGGACACGACGGTCACGGCCCTGGAGCCGGACGAGAACGACGCCTCCCGCGTCGGCGTCGTCCGCACCACGGCGGGAACGCTGCCGGCCGACATGGTCGTCGTGGCGGTCGGCGTCCGGCCGAACGTAGGGCTTGCGAGAGACTGCGGTCTCGAGATCGGCGAGACCGGGGCGATCAAGGTCGACGACCACCTGCGGACGTCGGACCCGGACATCTACGCGGTCGGCGACTGCGCCCAGTCGACGCATCTGGTGACCGGCAGGCCTGCGTACGTGCCCCTGGGCTCGACGGCCAACAAGCAGGGCCGCGTCGCCGCGGTCAACGCGGCCGGCGGGGACGACACGTTCCCCGGCATCCTCGGCACCAGCATCTGTCAGGTGTTCGACTTCAACGTCGCCGCCACCGGCCTCACTCAGCGCGAAGCGGAGGATCTCGGCTACGACATCGAGACCGCGCTGACCCCTGCTCCCGACAAGCCGCACTTCATGCCGACCGCGAAGATGCTCATGCTGAAGACGGTCTCGGACCGCGCGACGCGGCGGCTGCTCGGCATGCAGGCCGTGGGCCCCGGCGACGCGGCGCGTGCGACCGACGTCGCCGCGATGGCGCTGCACGCGGGCATGACGATGGACGACCTCTCCAAGACCGACCTGGCCTACGCGCCGCCGTATTCGCCGGCCATGGACAACGTCATCACCGCGTCCGACGTGGTGCGCAACAAGATGGACGGTGTCGCGGTCGGTCTTCCGCCGGCCGAGGTCAAGCGCAAGCTCGACGCGGGCGAGCCGGTCTTTCTGCTGGACGTCCGCAGCCCGGCAGAGGTGGCGCAGGTCGCGATACCCGGCGCCGTCAACATCCCGCTCGGCAAGCTGCGCGACCGGCTGGATGAACTGCCGCGCGACAAGGAGATCGTCTGCTTCTGCAAGATCTCCCTGCGCGGCTACGAAGCCGCGCTCATCGCCGGCGCTGCCGGCTGCGACGCAAAATTCATGGACGGCGGCATCATCATGTGGCCGTACGAGCGCGTCGGCGGCTGACCGCCGCCGGCTCCCACGAGCCGGGCGAGAGGGCGATCACGCCGGCGCGGCCGGCCCGGCGTGCCGGGCTCGCCGGCCGGCTCGGCTCCGCCGGCGCTTTCTCCTCGCGCGCGGGAGTGGCATACTCTGGCGTGACGTCCGCGTGCCTGCGGCGGCGGGCGTCCGGCCGCCCACCCGCGAACCGGAGCGCAGCATGACCAGAGGATTCTTCGCCGGCTTTCTGACGACGCTGGCCTTCGTCGTCGTCGTCCTGGCCGGCCTGTTCGGCATCTTCACCCTGGTCAGCTACGTGGCCGGCCCGGGCGGCGGGTGAGGGCGGCCGCGGCGCTGCGTCCGGCCGCCGCCCGTGTTTTCGAAGTAGCCATTGTCGCGGTCGTGAACCGTCGCGCGGCGCCGACCGGCGCCCCCGCGGGTCCGCGAGCGTCGTCCGGCGGTCCGGCTGTCGGGACCACAGAGTGAAGGGAGCCTGAGTGGCCCGTTTCGTCGAGCGCGATCACTACGACTGGTGGAACAGCCTGTGGAAGCTCGGCCTGTTCGTCGCCATCGTCCTCTTCGCCATCCTCGTGATCTATCCGTGGCGTGGATTCCTGCCGACCCTGCTGCTCATCCTCGCGGGGCTGTGGATGTACATCAGCCTCGTCTCGCGGAAATCGGGCTATCTGTGCGCCAAGTGCGGTAAGGCCTTCCAGGTGCCCACGACGGTGAACTTCTTCACGGCGTCCAGCGTGGGCAAGAATGCCGACGGCACGTACTACAGCTACAAGCAGCTCACGTGCCCCTACTGCGGCAAGAACACCAAGGCGCGGCTGGTCAAGCGCGTCGGCGCCCGTGCCGCCAAGGGCGGCGGGCGGATGCTCAAGTAGTCTGCGGCGTCACCTCTGCGAGACGCCGCAGGTGGTGTTGCACCACGGCGGCGAGCTCGGCCGGGGCCGCCTCGACGACGTCCATCTCCGGCAGGCTGTCCAGGAAGTCCCGCCGGTATCCTTTCGTCGACAGGCGGTGGTCCAGCACGACCACGACGCCGCTGTCGGACTCGGTGCGGATGAGCCGTCCGAAGCCCTGGCGGAACTTGAGGACGGCCTCGGGCAGGTAGAAGCGCTCGAACCAGCGCTGGCCGCACTCCTCGCAGGCGCGCCGGCGCGCCTTGAACAGCGGATCCTGCCGCGGGAACGGCAGCTTCGCGATCACGAGACAGGTGAGCGCGTCGCCGGGGAAGTCCTGGCCGGTCCAGAGCGTGTCGACTCCCAGCAGGATCGTGTCGGGATGCGTGCGGAACTCCTCGGCCAGGCTGGCGGCGCTGCCGTGAAGGCCCTGTGCCAGCACGAGCACGCCGTCGTCCTCGACGTGTTCTCCCACGGTGGCCGCCACTCGCAGCATGTCGCGCTTGTTGGTGAAGAGGGCGAGCGTGCGGCCGCCGGTGACCGCGGCGATGCGCTTGAGGCGCTCGCCCTGACGGTCGGCGAGCTCGTCCGGTCGCCAGGCGCCGGCCGGGTCATGCTCGAGGACGAGGACCGCCTGGCGGCGGAAGTCGAAGGGCGAGGCGAAGACCTCCTCGCGCACGTCGACGTCGGCTCCGAGGCCGGTCATGTCGCGGAAGTAGGTGAACGAGCCGGCGACGGTGAGGGTGGCGCTGGTGAGCAGCGCGCTACGGAGGCGGTCCCACAGCGCCTCCCGCACACGCTCTCCAGGGGTGAGCGGCGTGCGTGTCAGGGTCCAGCGCGACGCCTCGAGCGCGCGGCCGGGAGTCTCGATCTCCGCCCAGACGACGCTGTCGGGGTCGCCACCGTCGGGCAGCGTCGCGAGCAGTTCGGCCGCGCCCGATGCCTCCTCGGCCAGGGCCTGGACGCCGGCGCGCTCGCGATGGTCCTCCGGCAGGGCCTCGGCGGCGCTCGCCGCCGCGGTCGCGAGCGTCGCGAGTCCCTCCGCGAGCAGGCCGGCGGTGATGGCGAACCGCTCGTGCTCGGGGAGCTCGCGCAGACCCGGCGTGAGCCACACCGAGAGGTTGTACTCGTCGTTCGCTCGGCGTCCGGGGCCGGCGGGCGCGGGCGCGTGCTCGTCGCGCCCGGCCGCTTCCGCGAGCGCGGTCAGAGCGGTCCCCACGGCGCGGCTGAGGCCGGGGATCTCGCCGGCCGCCGTGTCGCACGCGTCGGCCGCGGTCGCGAGCGCGCGGGCTTCGTCAGGCCCCAGCCGTCGCGCCGCGGCGCGCAGGCGCTGGGGCAGCGGGCGCTGGCGACGGCCGCGCACATCGGCCAGGAGGGCGTCGAGGCCGCGCGCGTCGACCTCGTCGCTGAACGCCTCGGTGGCCTCGTGGTAGAGCAGGTGCGCCTCGTCGATCACGACGTCCTCGAACGGCGGGAGGGACTCGCGACCGGTGAGGAGCAGAGCGTGGTTGACGCACACGAGGTGCGCCGCCTCCGCGCGGCTGCGCGCGAGGCGCCAGTGGCAGGCGCGCCGGGACGGGCAGTGGCGGCCGAGGCACGTGGCGCGAGACGATCGCAGGTCGCGGGCGGTCTCGGGGAGAGCCGTCAGCACGAGAGTCGCCCGGTACGGCAAGGCCGAGAGATCGACGTCTCCGCGCCGGGCGCGTCCCACGAGGTAGGCGAGCGCGAGCGAGCGGTCGAGGTCGGGTAGCGACTCCGCCTCCGCGGCCACCGCTTCGTCCAGCCGCCGCCGGCACAGGTAGTTCTCCCTCCCCATGAGCAGCGCCCAGCGCCAGCCGGGCGGTAGAGCATCGGCCACGAGCGGCAGTTCGTGCGCCGCCAGCTGCCGCTGCAGAGCCTTCGTCTTGGTGCTGACGACGACGCGGCGGCCGCCGGAGGCGCCGGCGAAGGCGGCGGGGAGGAGGTACGCGAGGCTCTTGCCCATGCCGGTGCCGGCTTCGAAGAGGCCGACGCCGCCGGAGGCGAAGACGTCGGCGGCGGCGGCGGCGAAGTCGACCTGACCCGGGCGACGCCTGAAACCCGGCAGGCGCGCCGCGAGTCCGGGCACGTCCTCCTCCGAGGCGGGGTCCGACGCTGCCGCGCCGAGCTCGCGGCGCCAGCCGTCGGCGTCGGCCGGCAGAACGGCGAGCGCGCCGGGGCCGGCGGGACGATCGTCCGCCACCAGAGGGGGCGGCGCCTCGTCCGGAGGGACGTCGCACGCGTCGAGCAGCCGGAGCGGCGCCCAAGACACGGCCGAGAAGAGCCGCCGCTCCTCGGCTGCGAGCCCGGCGGCGCGCCGCGCGAGACGGGCGAAGAGGACGGCGGTGGCCTCGGCGTCCGGGAGCGCCCGGTGGGCGCGCTTCTCGATCCCCAGCTCGGCCGCCAGCACGGGCAGCGCGTGGCGGTCGAACTCCGGAAACAGGAGGAGGGCCGCCTCGAGCGTGTCGTACCAGTCGTTGTCGAGCGCGGCCGCGCCGACGCGCCGCGCCGCCGCCGCCAGATGGTCGCGGTCGAAGGTCGCGTTGTGGGCGATGAGAACGGCGTCGCCGGCGAACTCGCGCAGGTCGCGCAGCGCCGTCGCGGCGCCCGGCGCGCCGGCGACGGCGCCGTCGTCGATGCCGGTCAGCCGCGAGACGAAGAGAGGTATCGGGACGCCGGGGTCGACGAGCGTGGTGAAGCTGTCGACGATCGCGAGATCGGGTCCGAGCGCGACCGCGCCGATGTCGATGATGCGGTCGCGGGCAGGGTCGAGACCTGTGGTCTCGGTGTCCACAACGACCAGTCGGGGGAGCGCGCGAGGCATGCGGTCAGGATAGCAGAGGGCCGGCCGCGGGGAGCCACGGAGGGACGGCGCGCCGTGCGAGAATCGTGACGGCGCGTCGTCGCGTGGTGCGCCGCGGTCGGGGTCAGGAGGGCGCGCGGTCGTGCAGCGCGCCCCCGGCCATGGTGGCGATGAGCTTGAGGAGCTCCGCCTGGCCGTCGCCGGCCGTGCGGCCGAGGGTGACCGTGAGCGTGAGCCGGTCGCCTCCGCACGGGGCCGATGCGACGATCACGTGTGCCGAGTCGCTCTGCGAGGCGCCGTCGCCGCCGGCCTTGACTCCGGACGCTCCCGCGGTGAGGTCGCGGCAGCTGGCCACGCAGGAGATGGCGCCGAGCGCGCGCGCCGAGACGTCCGCCGCGGCCTGCATGACGGCCGCGGCGGACGTCTGCCGGTGCAGGGTCGTGTAGCCGCCGGCGATGGTCTCGATGGCGTGTCGCAACTCCAGCACGTCGCGGTCGCTGCGCTTGAGACGGGCGAAGACCGTCGCGTTGTGGAGCGCCACGGCTGCCTGCGCGGCCACGGCGTTCGCCAGCCGCATCTCCTGGCGGCTGAACTTGCGTTCGCGCTGATGGTCGAGCACTTCGATGAGCCCGATGCTGTGCCGCTGGTGGACCATCGGGAGGATGAGGAGGCACTTGTCCCCGTCGCGGCGCATGATCGCGACCTCGGCCGGGTCGGCGTGCGGGTCGCTCACGTTGACGGTGATGCTCTCGTGGTCCTCGATCGCGCGGCGCGCCATGGGGAACTGGTTCAGGGTGTAGGTCATCGTGTCCGGTCGCCGGTTGCCGAGGTTGTCGTACTCGGCCTGCACCGAGACGGTGCGCGTCGCCGGGTCGTAGTCGGAGATGACGCAGATGTGGGCGTCCATCAGGGTCGTCATCTGCTTGGCGATCTCGCGGAGCAGCGCGCCGACGTCGAGCTGGCTGGACACGGCGATGGCGGTGCTCACCAGCGTCTCCAGCTCACGCTCGCGGGCGAGGCGAGCCGCAAGGTGGTTCTTGCCGCCGATCAGGTGGGTGAGCTCGTCGATGTCCTCCTGCTTGATGCGCCTGTGGCCGCCGGCCGTGCGCGTGCAGGGGAGGAAGCCCGACGTGGTCCAGCGCCGGATCGTGTGCGGTGAGACGCCGAGGCGGCGCGCGGCGAGTTGAACGCTGAGATACATGGGCGGAACGTATCCGGAAACTTGTGCACGGTCAACTCGCGCAAGTTCCGCGGCGTCGTGTGTGCTAACTTTCCACACTCCGCGGAAGTGGCGAACTACCAGCAAAGAGAGGGTAAGAGCGGTGCCGGGACGGTGGCGCTACGCGACGGTTTGAGGCGCGATGCCGGCGTACAGTACAGAAGCTCGACGTCCCCGGCGAGACGCGGCGGGCCGCTAGGTCGCCGAGAGCGCCGCCGCCGTGGCGGCGAGGAAGTCGAGCAGCTCGACCTGACCCTCGCCGGGCGGCCGCGACAGCGTGACCGCCAGCGTGAGATCGGTGACGCCCGAGGGATCGCGCGCGACGATGAGGCTGGCGGTGGCGCCGCGGGCGGCGCCGATCTGCTGCAGATCGGCGGCGTGCCCGGCGCCGAACGCGCCGGCGCTCTCGCCGCCGGCGCTGGCGACACACGAGATCGCCCCGAGCGCGTCGCAGACGGCCTCGGCCAGGGCCGAGAGAAAGTCGCTGCGCCGCCCGCCGGTTCGCAGGCCGGGGACGCGCGCCGTCAGGCGCGCGAGCGCCCGGCGGAGGTTCGAGACATCCTCTTCGCTTCGGCGGCGCTCGGCGAAGAGTTTGGCGTTCTGGATCGCCACCGCCGCCTGCCCGGCGATGGCGCCGGCGAGACGGAGCTGCTGGCGGGTGTACTCTCTCGAGCGTTTCTGGTCGACGACCTCGACGAGCCCGAGACTGCGGCCCTGCACCACGAGGGGGACCATGAGGAGACTGCGGTCGCCCTCCCGCCGGAGCTCTGCTACCTCGGCCGGGTCGGCGCGGGGGTCGTCCACATTCACGACGACGGTGGTCTGGGTGCTCAGCACGCGCTGGGTCAGCGGGAAGTCGCTCAGCAGGTACGGGCTGGCGTCCGGCAGGCGCTGCCCGGCGTGGTCGTACTCGGCGAGCGCGCGGACCGCCTCGGTGTCGGGATCGTACTCCGAGACGGCGCAGAAGTGACAGTCGAGCAGGCTCGTCATGCGCATGGCGATCTCGAGCAGCAACTCGGTGAGGTCGAGCTTGACGGCGAGCGCGACGGAGGTGTTGACGAGCACGTCGACCTCTCGCTCGCGCGCGAGCTGGGCGGCGAGGTGGTTGCTGTTGCCGATCGAGCGGGCGAGATCGTCGATGTCGTGCTCGTCGATGCGGCGATGGCCGCCCGCGGTGCGGCTGCACGGGAGGAAGCCGGTCGCCGTCCAGCGGCGGATGGTGACCGGCGAGACGCCGAGGCGGCGCGCGGCCTGCTGTACGGTCAGCAACATGGAGCGAACCTAGCCCGCCGCCCGACCGACTGTCAACTCAGGCAGGTTCCGGCGTTCGCGACCACAGGTTCTGCGATCAAAGACTGCTGCAAAGTGGGCTTATCGCACGTATCGCCGCTGCGGTTCGCCTCGAAGCTGCCATGCAGTGCCGGGAGCCGGCGCGCGGCCGCGCGCCGGCTGCGGGCGGAGGCTCTCCGCGTAGGGAAGCGCAGCCTGCCCCGCCTCCGATAGCATGGGCGTCATGAAGATCGATCTGAGAGCCTTCGTGCGCGAGCTGCGTTCGCACCCCACGCAGTTCTGGGTGCTCACGCTCGGCATCTTCATCTACGTCGCGGCCGCCGCCCTCGCCTTCCCGTTCGAAGCCATCTATCTGAGCGAAAACCTCGGCGTCTCGATGACGATGATCGGAGTCGTCTTCGGTCTCGTGCCGCTCGCGGTCATGCCCGTGCAGTTCTGGGGCGGACAGCTGACCGACCGGCTGGGGCGGCGGATCGTCATCCTGCTGTCGGTGCTCATCGGGGTGGTGTGGTTCATCGGCTTCGCCTTCGTCACCCAGCTCTGGCAGGTCGCGGCGCTGGTCGCGCTGGAGAGCGCGCTCGGCTGGCCGCTGTTCCAGACGGCGAGCAACGCCATGATCGCCGACCTGCTGCCGCCGGAGAAGCGCCAGGAGGGATTCGGCATCACCCGCGTGGCCATGAACCTCGGCGTCGTGCTTGGGCCGGCGCTCGCGGGGCTCGCGTTCGGGTGGGGCGCGAGCTTCAGGCAGCTCTTCCTGGCTGCGGCCACCGGCTGCGGCCTGATGGTGCTGATGATGGCGATCTGGATCCGGGAGAGCCGTCCGCAGAGCGCCATCCGGCCGGCGCGGCACACCGACGCCAAGGGGCGCAGCGGCTACCGGCTGGTGTTCCACGACCGGGTCTTCATCATCTTCTGCCTGGTCGCCGTCATCCCGGTCTTCTGCATCGGGAACTTCGGCTCGATCTACGCCGTGTACGTCACCGGCTACCTGGGCGTGCCGAAGGCGGAGTGGGGGTATCTGCTGGCGCTGAACGCCGGCGTCGTGGCGCTCGTCCAGTACCCCCTCGTGCGCGCTCTGCGCCGCCGCAACCGCATGATCCTCCTGGCCATCTCGAGCGCGCTCCTCGCTCTCGGGATCGGGGGCTCCGCGTTCGCCGGCCCGCTGTGGTCGCTGGTGATCCTGATCGTCGTCTTGAGCGTCGGTGAGACGCTGCTCTCCCCGGTGGCGTCGGCGGAGGTATCGGACCTCGCGCCCGAAGCGGTGCGAGGCCGCTACATGGGCGTGTGGACGGTGGCGTGGAACGGCGGCGCGGCTCTGGGGCCCGCGTTCGGCGGCTGGGCGATGGATACCTACGGAGGCCGCGAGGCGTTCGCCATGCTGCTCGTGATCGGCCTCGTCGGCGCCGGGTGCTTCCTGCTCCTGGCCCCCGGCTGGCGACGCCGGCGGACGCTTGCCGCCGGGGGCGCCTGAGGCGGGCCACGGAGCCGGGCGGCGTTTCCACGGCGCGCGGGTCGCGTGTGGCGACCTCACCCACGACCCGCGCGCCGGCGCGGCGTGTCAGAGGTCGAGGGCGCTCTGCAGGTCGCGGGCGTGCTCCTCTTCGATCACCAGGATGTCCTCCAGCGCGCGGCGCAGGCCGTACTCCTGCAGCATCTCAGCCTGGGCGATGCGCTCGCGGTAGCGGGCGATCGCGTCGAGCTCGCCGTCGAGGTCCTGCTCCAGCATCACCTTGCTGTCGGGTGAGATGTGGATGTCGGCCACGTCGACCACAGGGACGCCGCCGAGGAAGTCGATCTGGTCGGAGAGCGTGATCGCGTGCTGGTGCTCCTCATTGGAGTGCACGGTGAGCTCCGCGGAGATGGCGTCGTACTGCGGCCCGGTGATGACCGAGGCGTGCTGCACGTATTGGATCAACGCCGAGTACTCCTTGGTGAGGTCGGTGTTGAGCAGGTCGATGAGCTGTGCCTTGGTGACCTTGCGCGGCGCGCCGGGCGTCGCCGCGCGAGGGCGCGTCGCCGGTTTGGCGGCGGTCTTCTTGGCGCTCTTCTTCGCAGTCTGCTTGGCCACTGTCTCTCCTTCCGTGCTGTCGTCTGTACGGCCACGGCGCGGCGCGGCCACTCCTGAGACAGTACCGCAAGGAAACGGCGACGTGGACGGGGCCGGACGGGAGCGTGCGCCGCACTCTCCCGGCCGACCCCGGCCGACGCTCTGGTCCGGGGCCTCAGGCCTCGGTGGCTTCCCCTTCGAGCGCTGCTCCGTCCGTTCCCGGCCGCCGGCGGCCGCGCAGCCGGTCCAGCGCGAGGTACAGCACCGGTACGAGGATCAGCGTCAGCATCGTCGAGCTGAAGAGGCCGCCGATGACGACGATGGCGAGCTGTGCCGAGAGGAACGAGCCCTCGCCGAACCCGAGCGCCATCGGCGTGAGCGCCAGGATCGTCGCGAAGGCGGTCATCAGGATCGGGCGCAGGCGCCGGCGACCGCCCTCGATCACCGCATCGTAGGCGGCCATGCCCTGGCGGCGGAACTGCTCGATGAGGTCGAGCAGGACGATGGCGTTCGTGACGACGATCCCGACGAGCATCAGGGCGCCGATCATGCCGACCATACCCAGGCTCGTGCCCGTGACGAGGAGCAGGGCGACCGCGCCGACGCCGGCGAACGGGATGCTCACCAGCAGGATCAGCGGATTCAAGAGGCTGCGGAAGGTCGCGACCATGATGATGTAGACGAGCATGACGGCGATGACCATCGCGATGCCGAGCGTGCGGAACACGTCTTCCGTCTGCTGCGAGGCGCCGGCGAGCTTCCACTCGGCGCCCTTCGGCAGAGTGACGCCGTCGAGCGCCGTGCGCACCTTGCCTGAGGCGGCGCCGATGTTGTTGTCGGCGACCGTGGCGCTGATGGTCGCCGTGCGGCGCGCGTCGACGTGCGTTATCTGGACCGGGGCCTCGACCGTCGCGACCTTGGCGATGGACCCGATCGGCACCATGCCCGCCGCGCCCGGCATGGGCAGCTTCTCGACCACCATGGCGGTCGCGCCGGGGAGGGGCGGCACCGTGAAGCCGGGCACGGCGATTGTCGCCGGTATCGGGCCGCCGGCCGAGGGCACGGTGCCCAGCGGGTAGCCGTCGGTGATCAGGGTCACGTACTGGCCGACGGCGGCGGCGGTCACTCCGGCGGCCGCGGCCTTCTCCTGGTCCACCTGCACGGCGACCTGCTGGCGGTCGGCGCTCAGGCTGGACTTGACGTCCACGAGGCCTTCGACGTTCTCGACCGCCGCGAGCACCTGGGCGTTCGCCTCGCGCATGACGGCGGGGTCGTCGGCGCTGACCTGGACCTCGACCGCGCTGCCCGTGCCCATCGACGAGTCCTCGCCGCTGACGGTCACGGTGCCGACGTCGTCGAGCTGAACGATGCCTTCCCGCACATCGTCCATCACCGCCATCTTGTCCTCTTCGTGATCGGTGGTGACCGTGAACGTCGCCTGGCTCGACGACGCGGTGGTCCCTCCGCCGGGGCCGAACAGGCTCCCCGTACTCCCCATCGTGACCTGGTAGACCTCGATGCCGGACGTCTCGTCCAGCACCGCTTCGACCTTCTCGGCGGCGCTCGAGGTGGTCTCGAGGCTGGTTCCCGGCGGCAGTTGCTGGATGACCGTCATCGTGTTCTGGGTCGAGTTGTCGAAGAGGTTGGTGCTGAGGAGAGGCGCGAGCGCCATGGTCCCGAGGAAGGCGATGAGGGCCAGCCCGAGGGTGAGCAGCTTGTGCGAGAGCGCCCACTTGAGCGGAGGCAGGTAGGCGCGCTGGAGGCGCGTCGTCTCATCAGCCTCGCGGTGGCCCACGAGCTTCTTGTTCAGCAGCCACGTCACCAGCACCGGGATGACGGTGAGGGCCACGAGCAGGCTGGCCAGCAGCGCGAACGTGACCGTCCAGGCAAAGGGCCGGAAGAACTCGGACGAGAGGCCCTCGATGAAGCCGAGCGGCAGGAACACGGCGACGGTGGTCAGAGTGCTCGCCGTGATCGCCCCGGCGACCTCCCGCGTCGCGGTGTAGGCGGCGGTCCGGGCGTCGTCGCCCTCCTGGAGGTGCCGGTAGGCGTTCTCGATCACGACGATGGAGTCGTCGATGACGCGGCCGATGGCGATCGTGAGGCCGCCGAGCGTGAGCATGTTGAGCGAGTCGCCTCGCGACCAGAGGACGATCAGGGCGCCGAGCACGCTGAGTGGGATGGAGACGCCGGCGATGATCGTGCTGCGCCAGTTGCGCAGGAACGCCCAGATGACGAGGACGGCGAAGAGCGCCCCGAGGAGGCCCTCGTGCCACATCGAGCGGATGCTCTCGGTGATGAACGTGGCCTGGTCCTGCACCACGGTCACGGTGGTCTGCTCGCCGAGGGTGGCGCGGATGCCGGGCAGGGCGTCCTGGACGGCGCTCGCCACGCGCACGGTGTTGCCGTCGCGGGACTTGCTGATCGAGATGCCGACCGACGGCTTGCCGTCGGTCCGGGTCAGCGCAGTGACGGGGGCCGGCACGACCGAGACCGTGGCGATATCGCCGAGCCGTGTCGGCTGCGCCGCCTCTCCCGCGCCGGCGGTGGACTGCGCGCCGGCGGCCGGCGCGATGACGAGCTCGCGATAGGCGCGCGCGGTCTTTGCCGCCTGCCTGACGGTGACCGGCACGACGAGACTGCCCGAGTCGAGCGATCCGGCGCCGACGGCGAGATTGGCGCTCTGGATGGTCGTGACGATGGATTCGGGCGACACGGCGCCGGCGGTCATCGCCTCCGGCTTGAGCTCGATGAGGAGCTGCTCGGTCTGCACGCCGGAGAGCGTGACCGCCTCGACTCCCGAGATGGCTTGAAGCTCCGGTACGACGCGCGTGGCGAGCAGCAGGGCGAGCTGCCGGGCCGGCAGCTCCGACGTCACCGCGAGCTGGACGACCGGCGTCGACCCGAAGTCGAGCTTCGCCACCGTGGGCGCCTGGGCGCCCTGGGGCAGCATCGGCTGTACGCGGGCGATGCTCGTCTGGAGCTCGCTCTGCGCCTGCTCCATGTCGGTGCCGAACTCGTACTCCGCCATGATGATGCTCATGCCGTCGTTGGAGTACGACTGCAGTGTCTTGATGGCGGCGGACGACTTGATCGTCTGCTCGATCGGCGTCGTCACGTCGCGTTCCACGTCGGTCGCCGCGGCGCCCGGATCGACGGTCAGGATCGTCAGGTACGGGAAGTTGAGGTTGGGCATCAGCTCCTGCTTGAGCGACACGGCGGCGAAGACGCCGGCGACGAGCACGGCGACGACCGCGAGGGCCACCACGGAGCGGTTCTGCAGGGCTATCCTGGTGAGTCGGCTCACGTGGCGCCTCCGAAGTCGGGAACGTCTGTGTCGTGGGCGCCGGCCGGGGACGCGCCGGCGCCGGCCTCCTGTCGCGACCGCCAGCGAGCCATCAGCCCGGGGATCTCAGTGTGGAGGAAGTCGAGGAAGTCGCGCAGCTCGTGGAGCAGCGCGTAGTTGGTCTGGGTCTGGTCCTTGTCGGCGACGAGGGTCAGGCAGCGATCGACGAGACGACCCATCGTCTCGATGTGGTCGACCTGGAGCACGCCCTCGAGGTCGCCGGGCAGGGAGCGGTAGGAGTCACCGCGCCGGCCCGGCTCGCTGACACGCTCGACCATCCCCGTCTGCAGCAGCGACCGGGCCGCCGCGCTGACGGCCGCCTTGCTGACGCCGAGCGCCGCGGAGATCTCCGTAAGGGACTGAACGGGCGGATCCGCGAGCAGGAGCCAGGCCGAGACGCGGCCGTCCATGCGGGTGCGGCCCATCTCCTCGAAGAGGAGGCCGAACTCCTCGGCGAGAAGCCGCCGTTCACGGCTTCTCTCACGATCGTCCATCGGCGCCTTTCGTGCGGACTACGTACACAACGTCAGCAACGTACAGTAGAGAGTGAACGCTATGCCTGCAACCGCCGGCGTTCCTGCCGGCGCGCGGCGCCGGTGTCAGCCGCGGCCCGCCTCGGCGGCGAGGCGGTCGGCAGCAGCGGCGACCCGGTCTCTGAGCAGCAGCGGAGCGAGCCAGCGGTCCGGTATGCCCGACTCGCCGTACACGGCTCCGGCAAGGGCGCCGGCGACGGCGGCGGTGGTGTCGGCGTCGCCCCCGAGGTTGACGGTGAGGCACAGGGCTTCCTCGAAGGACGCGGTGCGCAGGACCGACCAGACGGCGGTGCGCAGGGTGTCGAGCACGAAGGCGGACGTGCCGATCTCCTCCGGTTCGGAGATCGCCGCTTCGCGCAGCGTCGTGCTCACGCGGCGATCCTCGTCGTCGAAGGCCAGCGCGACCTCGCCGAGGGTCCCGCGCAGGTCACCCGTCACGGCGCCGGCGATGAGGTCGTCGAGGGCCGCGCAGGCCGAGCCGGCGAGCCGGTCGAAGTGGGTCAGCATCGACTCGCGCTGCGACACGACGCGCCGCGTCTCGGCGTCGTCAAGATAGAGCAGCGCGACCGGGGCGCAGCGCATCAGGCTGCCGTTGCCGGCGACGGGGCTGCCGAGGATCTCGTGACCGCGTCTGGAGGCGAGATCCCAGTGCGTGCCGGCCCGGTGGCTGAGGAGGACGGTGCGGACGGTGAGGCTCACGTCCACCGGGGACGTCTCGAACCAGGCGAGGTACCGGCGCATGACGTCTTCGGGGTCGAAGCCGCCGGTGTCGGCCAGGCTCTCGGCGAGGCAGAGCATCATGCCCACCGCGTCCGTCGCCTCTCCGGCGGCGACCTCGTGGCAGCCACCGCCGATCATCTCCGTGATGTAGCCGTACTTCTCGACGATCTGGTCGGGCGTGAGGAACTCGGCGGGCGCGCCCAGGGCCTCGCCGACGGCGAGGCCGAGCAGCGTGCCGCGGAAGCGGTCGCGCAGCTCGTCGTGCCGGGGCGGTGCCGTCATGCGAGGACGTCCGCCGGGCCCGTCACGCGAGCAGGTCCAGGGCCAGGCGCTCGAAGAAGAGCGCCTGGTAGGTCACGTCATCCACGAGGATCCGCTCGTCGGGCTCGTGGTCGCGTCC
>CAYTRM010000010.1:0-8713 GCA_964440225.1 uncultured Thermoleophilia bacterium
AGACGAACACGCGCCTCGTGGCGGTCGAGCCCACCGCCTGTCCGTCGTTCACCAAGGGCCAGTTCCGCTACGACTTCGGCGACGAGGCCCAGACCACGCCGCTGTTCAAGATGTACACCCTCGGTCACGACTACATGCCGCCCGGCATCCACGCCGGCGGCCTGCGCTATCACGGCATGGCGCCGCTGCTCAGCCACGTGTACGACCTCGGGCTGCTCGAGGCCGTGTCGGTCGCGCAGACCAAGGTCTTCGAGGCGGCGCAGCTGTTCGTGAAGACCGAGGCGATCGTACCGGCGCCGGAGAGCGCACACGCGATCCTCGCCGCGATCGACGAGGCGCTGAAGGCCAAGGAAGAGGGCGTGAGCAAGAACATCCTGTTCAACCTCACCGGCCACGGCCTGCTCGACCTCGGCTCGTATGACAGGTACCTGAGCGGCGAGCTCGAGGACTACGATCATCCGGAAGAGGCGATCGCGGCGTCGATCGCCAAGCTGCCGCAGGTGGACTGAGCGCCGGGCAACGGAGCCGTCACCGGCCGGTGACGGCGAGACGGCACGGCGGCTGCGGGGCGGCGGGGCGACAGCCCCGCCGCCCCGCGCATCGGCTATCCGTGGCGCGTGGCGAGCACGTCCGCCGCGCGAGAAGGCGCGAGGGCCCGGCCACCGTCGCCGGGTCAGAGTAGCGCACCGGCTTCGATGCGGAGCGTCGCCGCCAGGTCCTCCCGGCGCACGACGAGGGGCTTCAGCCGGCGAAGCGCCGGCGGGGCGTCGCCGACGGCGATGCGGACTCCGGCGACGCGAAGCAGCGACTCGTCGGCCTCCGAATCGCCACAGGCGATCACGCGATCCAGCGGCACGCCCAGATACGCCGCCGTCAGGCGAACGGCGTCGCCCTTGTCGGCCCGGGCGTGCAGGACGCCGATGAAGCCGGGGCGGATCGGCTCCATCCGCAGCCGTCCCGCCCACCTCTTCGCGAAGCCGGGGAGGAGCAGCGAGACCAGCTCCGGCCGGCCGTGCAGGACGAGGCGCGTCACGCTCGGCCCCAACAGATCGCCCACCGGCTCCCGACCCCGCGACCGCGCGTCGCCTTGGGGCCCCCCTTCGGCGACGGGATGGACCAACTCGCGCGGCTCGTCGACGTCGTAGACCGTGACTCCGAGGCCGTGATCGAGCGCCTCCGCGGCGAGCGTGCTCGCCGCCGCCTGAGGCAGCGGGAGGTACCGCAGCTGCCGGCCGGCGTCGGGGTCGACGACCAGCGCGCCGTGGTAGCACATGTACACGGCCGGCTCCGCCCCCAGCCGCTCGACCGCGCGCCTCGCGGCGTGCAACGGGCGGCCCGTGCACACCGCCAGCGGGGCGCCGGCGACGCGAAGCGCGGCGAGCGTCGGGCCGATGTCGAGGACCGGCGTGCCCTCGGCGTCCAGCAGCGTACCGTCAAGGTCGCACGCCAGCAGCACACGGATGCGCGGCGCGGCGGTCACGGCCCGGCGGCCGCCGCGTCGGCGTCGCCGGCCACGGCCAAAGCGTCGCCGGCCGAGGAGCGTCCGACGCCGGCGGCGACCTCCGCGAGCGGGAGCCCGGCCAACCTCTCGACCTGCGCCGCGACGACACCGGCGGCGTCGAGTCGCCGGCGCGCGGCGGCGAGCGCCTCGGCGTCTCCGGCGAACCGCGCCTCGGCGCGCCGGCGCTTGTCGGCAAGGCCGGCGATGCCGGCCCCCGCCGTCAGCTTGTCCGCGAGGTACAGCAGTTCCGTCTCGCCGGGGACGGGCGGCGGCGGCCCGGGGAGCTCCATGTGGTACCGGACGAGGGCAGCGACTCGCGGATAGCCCTCCTCGGCGATGACGTCGGCGCCCGCCCGGGCGTGACCGGAGACGGCGCGAGCCACGTCGTGCAGCAGCGCGGCCGCCTCGAGCAACCCAAGGTCGAGGCATACGCCGGCGACACGCAGCGAGGCGCCCAGGCGGCCGGCCACGGCGGCGACGGTCTCGGCGTGGGCCACCACCGGCGCCGGGGTGGCGTGGCGTTCCAGAAGCTCGCGGCACGCCTCCGGCCCGGGCAGGCGCTCGCGGGCCGCAAGGCGGCACAGCCGCTCGTACGCGGCGCGGTCGTCCATGTCCAGGAGGACGTTGGGATCGCCGACCGGTACGTCGGCTGCGTCGATCTCGCGATCCTTGAGCAGAGCCTGCAGGCCTCCGTCCGGGTCCCCCGCGATAATGGTGTCGCGCAGCGCGGCGGAGACGAGCGGGGGGTGGCCGCGCGCGCATCCATGCACCGGATACGTGACGGCGGAGGCGCGATCGGCCGCGCGCGCCATCAGGGACACCGTCTCGGAGCGAACGAGCGCGCAGTCGACGGGATGGATGAAGAAGGCGCTCGTCTCCGCCGGCAGTCCCCTCACCCCACAGCGCACCGACGAGTACATGCCGGCGGAGTAGTCCGGATTCAGGACGTGACGCACGCGAGCCTCTGCCAGGATCGGGACGATCCGGTCGGCGCGGTCGCCGAGCACGACGAGGGGCTCCACGCCGACCGCCGTGTAGCACGCGGCGACGCGGAGGACCGCGGGGACTCCGTCCAGCGGCAGGAGCGGCTTGGCCTCGCCCATGCGGGCGGACAGGCCCGCAGCCAGGACGACGGCGCGCAGGGCGCCGCCGATCATCTGGCAGTCTCTGCCCGCACCCTGATCAACTCGGCCGTGATGCTGACAGCCAGTTCGGCAGGCGTCTCCGCCCCGATCGCGATGCCGATGGGAGTGTGCAGGCGCTCGAGATCGGCGCTTGAGAATCCGGCTTCCGTCAGAGCCTGCAGGATCTTGGCGCGCTTCGCCTTGCTGCCCATGAGGCCGATGTAGCGCGCGTCGCTGCGCAGCGCCTGTTCGACCACGGTGTAGTCGTGCTCATGACCGCGCGTCACGACCACGACGTAGCTCCTCGGCCCGAGGCCGACTTCGTCGAAGGCGTGCTCGAAGCCGTCGATCGGGTGCACGCGCGTTGCCGATGGAAAGCGTTCGGGTGTGGCGAAGTCCGGCCGGTCGTCGACGACGACGACCTCGAAGCCCACGGCGGCGGCGGCCGGCGCCAGCGCGACGGCAACGTGACCCGCGCCGCAGATCACGAGGACGTTCGGCGGCAGGATCGTCTCGACGACGACCGACGTGCCGTCGGGCAGCTCGGCCACGCCATGAGCGGCCAGTCTCCCGGCGAGCGTGCGAAGCAGTTCGGGCGAGCAGGGCGGATCACCGGCCACCGCTTCGTCCTCCCCGAGGACGGCGTAGGCCAGGTCGGACACGTCGACCGTGTCGGGAGCCAGGCGGAAGAAGGTGTACAGCCACGCAGGCCGTCCCTCGTCTTGAGCCCCCGCGAGCGCGCGCAGCACCTCCAGCAGGTGCGCGTCCCCGCCCGGCACATAGGCCATCAGCATCTCCGCGCGGCCACCACAGAGCATGGAGGCGTCGGCGACGGACCGGCCCTCGAGAGCGATCGTGCTCACACGGGAACGACCGCTCTCGAGAACCTCTCCGGCGCCGCGGATCATGGTCGCCTCGAGAAGCCCGCCCCCTATCGTCCCCACGATGGACCCGTCGCCACGAACGAGCATCTGCGTCCCGGCGGCTCGCGGCGTGGAGCCGTGCTCCGTCACGATACCGACCAGGACGAACGGCTCCCCGGAGAGCAGCTGATCCAGGACTTCACTCAGGATCTCGCGCATCTCACTCCTCGTCTCCGTGCCTGGCGGGCAGCTCCACCGTGAACACAGCGCCTCCCCCCGGTACGCCGCCGGCTTTGATCGACCCGCCCTGCGCCTCGACGAGAGCCCGGCAGATGGCGAGGCCCAAGCCGGCGCCCGGAGTGCCGCGCGCCCCTTGGCCGCGGTAGAAGCGGTCGAAGACGAACGGCAGATCGACCGCGGTGATCCCGGGCCCGTCGTCGGCCACCGTGAGCAGCGCCCGAGTGCCCTCCGGGCCGTCCGCGCCGGCGACCGCAAGTCTCACGTGCCCGCCGGCGGCGGTGAACTTGAGCGCATTGTCGAGGAGATTGACGACGACCTGCAGCAGCCGGTCCCTGTCGGCGACCACGACAGCGGTCCTCAGATCCGACTCGAGCGAGACTCCCTTGGCCGTGTATGCCGGTTGCACCCGGTCCGCGGCGGCGCCGGCCACCTCATCGAGGTGCACGGGCTCGTGCTCGATGCTCAGGTCTTCGCTCTCGAGCTCGTTGAGGCTGCGCAGCGCGCCGAGCAGGCGCCCGAGGCGCTCGACCTCTTCGCCGATGACGCGCAGGTTCTCGGGCGTCGCCGGCAGGACGCCGTCTTCGAGCGCCTCGACCCGCGCCTGGATCGTGGCCAGCGGGGTGCGCAGCTCGTGCGAAAGGTCGCTGGTCATGTCGCGCCGCCACTGCTCGTCGCGCGCGAGCCTGTCGGCCATCGCGTTGAACGCTCGTGCCAAGGCCCCGACCTCGTCGTCGCCGCGGGGCGCGACGCGGACCTCGAAGTCGCCGCCGGCGACGTCGCCGGCCGCGTCCGTCAGATCCTCGAGCGGACCGGTGATGCGCCGGCTCACGAGCAGGCTCACGAGCAGCGCGAGCAGCGCGGCGATAGCCGCCGCGATCGCGAGATTCCTCGTGAGCGCGCTCTGGTACGCCGACTCGGCGCCCGCCCGGGCGCTCCTCGGCGCGTACACCTCGGCCGTCGCGACCTGCTCGCCCTCGACGCTGACCGGGAAGCTCTCAACGATGAAGTCGGCGCCGCTCAGAGACGTCGCCTGCGGCGCCGGCGAACCGACCCCCCCGGCGCCGGCGCCCTGCCCCCCGCCGGAGCTGCCGCCCATCATGCCCTTGCCCACGTTCCGTCCCTCGACGGTGAAGAGCAGCTGGCCCTTCGGCGAGTAGACGGCGACGTCGACGTTGTTCAGCGCCGCCACGCGGCTGAGCGCGTAGATCGCCGTGGCATCCCAGCCGTCGGGTTCGCCGTACGTGTCGGTCAGGGTGCGGACCACGGCCTCGTTGCGCGCGCGTTGCACCTCGCCCAGATAGCTGTCGAACCGGCGCGACCCGGCATAGGTGACGATGAGAGCGACGACGACGACGGCGAGCACGGCCACAGCGAGGTGGGTGATCGCCAGCCTCAGGCGGAGCCCGCGCCTCACCGCTGGTCCTCCGCGAACGCGTAGCCGCGCCCGTAGACCGTCAGGATGAGGGCGGGCGCCCGGGCGTCGTCACCGAGCTTCCGCCGCAGGTTCTTGACGTGCGCGTCGATGGTGCGCTCGTACGGCTCGTAGTCGTAGCCCGTCAGCCGGTCGACGAGCTCGGCGCGTGTGTACACGCGGCCCGGAAAGCGCGCCAGGGCCTGAAGAAGCCGGAACTCGGACTCCGTGAGATCGAGGAGCTCCCCGTCCAGCGTGGCGCGGCGGCGGGCGCTGTCGACGCTGAGCCGCCCCCCGGCACGCTCGAGCACGTCGGCCTGCGGCTGCTCGTCGGGGCGGGCGCGGCGCAGCAACGCCCGGACGCGCGCCGTGAGCTCACGCGGGCTGAAGGGCTTGGTGATGTAGTCGTCGGCGCCCAGCCGCAGCCCACGGACGAGATCCTCTTCGGCGTCCTTTGCGGTCAGCATGATGATCGGCACGTCGGACTCGCTGCGCAGTCGCCGGCAGACGTCCTCACCGGGCATGCCGGGAAGGCCGAGATCCAGTACAACGAGATCCGGGCGACGGCGAGCGGCGGCCTCAAGAGCCTCCTCGCCGGTCGTCGCGCGATCGACGATGTGACCCTCGCCCTCGAGGTAGCCGCGCACGACCTCGGCGATGCGCGCCTCGTCTTCGACGAGCAGGATTCGAGCGGGGCCGTTCATCGTCCCATCATACCCGTCCGCCTCGAGCCGGGCTCCCGGGACGCGGCCACCTCATCTGATAGGATGCACGGCACGCCCAAGGAGGTCTCCCCTGCCCAACCTCAAGGTGTATCGATTCGCCTGGGTCGTCGCGGTGGTCCTCGTAGTGGTCTCCCTGTTCACGCTGCGCAGCCCCGACACCCCCAAGCTCAGCCCGGAACCGCCGTCGTTCGACGGAGCCGCCGCGACCGCCGACCTCAAGACCATCGTCGAGGAGTTCCCCCAGCGGGTCGCCGGCAGCGACCCCGACAATCGCGCCGGCATCTGGGTGGAGCAGCAGTTCCGGCAGGCGGGCCTGGAGACGCACATCGACGGCTACGCGGCGACGGTCAACGGCGAGGACGTCGCCCTTCAGAACGTGTGGGCGGTCTCCAAGGGGCGCACGCAGGGGACCATCATGCTCGTCGCGAACCGCGATGTCTCTCAGCTGGCGACACAGGGCGCCGGTGACAACGCCTCCGGAGTCGCGGCGCTCCTCGAGCTGGCGCGAGCGTTCACCGTCACGGCGCACGAGCACACCATCATCTTCCTCTGCACCACCGGCGACTCGTACGGCGCGCTCGGCGCGCGGGACTTCGTCGAGGAGCACGAGACCGACGACCTCTACGCCGTCATCGCCCTGCGAGACATCGCCAAGCGCGACGCCGACGGTGTCGGGCTCGACGGCTGGAGCCCCGAGCCCAGAGTGGCGCCACCGTGGCTGTGGCTGCTCACCGCGCCCGCCGCGAAGCGCGACCCCAATCTCGACGCGTCGCTGCCCACCGCGGCGGCCCAGGTCCTGCGCCTCGCGGTCCCCATCAGCTCGGGAAGCCAGGGGCCGTTCGTCGCCGCCGGCGTGCCGGCGATCACGGTCTCTGCCGCCGGACCATCCGTCAGCGCGCAGAACGACACCCTCGACAACGTCTCCGGCGAGACGCTCTCGAAGATCGGTACCACGGTGCAGACCATGGTGATGGCGCTGGACGCCACCGCGTCGCCCGGACAGCGCAGCGGCGGCGCCATCTTCCTGACCCGCAAGGCGACGATTCCCGGCGGCGCTCTCGCGGCGATGCTCGCCGCGCTGCTCCTGCCGCTCGTGGCCGTGACCGTCGACCTCTTCGCCCACTGTCGCCGCGCGCGCATCGCGCTGCGCCCGGCGCTCGTGCGCGCAGCGCTCCATCTGGCGCCTTGGCTCCTGCTCATCGCCATCGTCTACTTCGCCAATCTGATCGGCCAGTTGCCGCGGAGCCCCGACGCGGTGATCCCGCCGGAGTCGCGGCTGGTCGAGAACCCCCGGTACCTGCGAGTGGTGATCCTGCTCGCGCTCATGCTCCTCGCGTACGCGTACGCGGTCGCCGTCGAACGGCGTCGCGCGCGGCGCGTGCTCACCGACCGGCGCGCGACCATCTTCATGTCCCACCTGTTCCTTGTGCTGATCGCGCTCGCGGCGCTGCTGGTCGACCCGTTCTCGGTGCTCCTGGTGCTGCCGGCCGCCGTCCTCTGGCCTCTGGCCAGACCCGGCGGCTGGGCGCGGTCCATCCTTCCGGTGTACCTGGGGTTCGCGATGATCCCGGTGCCGCTGATCTACTACGCGTTGCGCCTCGAGACCGGCTGGAACGTGTGGTGGTACTTCTTCCTGCTCTTCGAGAACAGGACCGTACCGGTGGGAGTCGTGCTGGTGGGGGCGCTCTTCTTCTCGACGGCCGGCATCCTCGCTCATACGCTGCACGAGCGCGGCTTGGCGCCCGGAGAGCTCACGTGGCCGGCCATCGATCGCCGCGGCGGTGACCGGATGAGCGACGAAGAGTGGGCGGCCGTGTCCGAGGTCGCCCTGAGGCGCACGCGACACGGCTCACGCCCGCGACGGCGCCGCCGGGGGGCGCAGAAGCGCTAGCGCCGGCCCGGCGCGGGCCGCTCTAGTCGAGCCCGCAGGTCAGTAGTCTTCCTGCGACAACGACTCGTCGATGGTCGAGTCGGTCTCGGCGTCGAGCTTGACGTCGTCGCCCGACGGAACCGTCGTCTCTCCGCTGTCGCGCGACAGCAGGGCCGCCTCGCCGCTCATCATCGCGTCGAACGCCTTCGCCTTCAGGCGCGCCCGCGTCTCCTCGATGCGACGCCGCATCTCGGCCTGGTCGATCGACCCGCCGCCACGAGTCGCCGGCTGCTCAGCCGGCTCGGCTGCGGCGGGCTCGGCTGCCTCGGTCGGCGAGACGACAGGCTCCGCCGCCGGCACGGTCTCGGCTGCAGCCGCCGGAGCCGCGATGTCAGCGACCAGCCCGGGGCGCTCCTCCGGCGCGGACTCACCGGTCGGCGGCGCCTCTTCGACCACGGGGCTTTCCGTGGTGACCGGCGCTTCCTCAAGGGCCGGTTCCTCCGCGACCGAGGCGATCGGCTCCACAACGGGGTACTCCTCGGCCGTGCGGGGCTCGTCGACGACCGGAGGCTCTTCCACTGCCGGCGCCGGCTCGGCGACCGCGTCGTCGTGGTAGGCGACATCCCACGCCCGAGGAACCGGCGGCGCGGGCTCTTGGAACACGGGTGGATCCACGGCGGCCGGCTCGGCGACGGCCGGCTCGGCGACGGGCTCCTCGACCGCAGCGTGCTCGGGGACGACTTCTGCAGTCGCGGGCTGCTCGGCGTCGGCCTCGCCGGCGGCGACTGCCTCGAAGGCCGCTTCTTCGGCGACGGCCTCCGCGATGACCTCTTCCGCGACAGCCTCTTCGACCACGGCTTCGTCAACCACGGCTTCCGCAACGGCTTCGTCGACCACGGCTTCCACAACGGCTTCTTCGGCCACGGCCTCGGCCACGACCGCCTCGACGTACGCTTCTTCGGCCACGATCTCGGCGGCG
>CAYTRM010000010.1:8813-18841 GCA_964440225.1 uncultured Thermoleophilia bacterium
CGGCGGCGTCCTCCGCGCTCGCGAACGGCTGGGCGATCTCGGACTCGACGGCCGCGCGGGTCTCGTCGATGCGCTCCTTCAGGTCGTCGGCAAGCGACCGGGCCGCGGCGACATCGGCGGCGACGGGCTCCTCGGCGGGTTCCTCGACGACGCCGCCGCGCCCGACCTCGACCACCGGCTCCGGCGCCCAGGGGTCGTCCGCCGCAGTCTGTGGCGGGGCTTCCGCCACCGCGACGCCCGCACCCTCGGCCCACTCCCGCTCGCCCGCCGGCTGCGGAAACTCGACCGGCGCGGCGGGCAGCAGTCTGGCGGTCGCGCCGCCGACCAGCTGTTGACGCATCTCGCGCCCGCTCTTGGGGGTGACCAACACGGCTACGCCGGCGCCGATCACGAGACCGATCAGGAATCTCATAAGCTTCATCGCTGCCTCCTTGGCCGCTGCTCAGCCGTACGCCAGCCGTACGGGCGCGCGATGCCGGCGAACTGTTCGTCGGAAGAAAGGAGCCCGGACTTTACCAGTTTACAGCCCTGTATACGGTGGCGAAGGGGTGCAGTCCTGCCCCGGACGTCACGCGAGCCGCTGGGCCGTGACCCCACCCTCGTCGCCGGCGGTGACAAGCGCCACCCACCGGGGTCCCCACCGTTCGGTGACCCGCGCCGCCACCTCCGTCAGCGCGGCGCTCACATCGGTGCCGACGAAGGCCATCAGCGGGAGCATCGGTCGATGCTCGATCTGCACTCGCACGCCCTCGTCGCTCTGCTTGACGAGGATAGGCTCCGCGCTGAGCTCCCGGAGCCTCGCCGCATTCTGCGGCGCGATCTCGATCGAGGCGCGCGCGCCGGCGACGGCCGACGGCGCCGTGTCGAGCTCGCGCTTGAGGGAGCGCGCGTAGAACCAGATGACCACCAGCGCGACGAGCGCCACGATCAGAAACACGAGGACCCACATGTACACGCTAGTCAAGGCGCTCCTCACCCCTCCGGTCGCTGTCGTCGTCGGCCGCCCGGCGCCTGGTCTCATCCAGGCGGGCGGCCATCTCGCTCTCGACTCCTCGTATCGGCACGTAGTAGCGGCGCCCTGAGAGCTTGTCCGGCAGATACTGCTGGTCGACCCAGCCCCCCCGCGCGTGCGGATAGCTGTAACCCACGCCGTGCCCAAGCTCCTTGGCGCCGCGATAGCTGCCGTCGCGCAGGTGGGCCGGCGGGGGCTGGTTGCCCTCCCGCCGCACGTCGTCGAGCGCCGCGTCGACGGCCGTGTACGCGGCGTTGCTCTTGGGCGCGAGCGCCAGATAGGAGGCGGCCTGGCTCAGGTTGATGCGACACTCGGGCAGGCCGACGAACTCGACGGCGCGCGAGGCGGCGACCGCGACCTGCAACGCCTGGGGGTCGGCGTTGCCGACGTCCTCGCTGGCGAAGACGATCATACGGCGAGCGATGAACTTGGGATCCTCGCCGCCGGCGATCATCGACGCCAGGTAGTACACCGCCGCGTCCGGGTCGCTGCCGCGCATGCTCTTGATGAACGCGGAGATCGTGTCGTAGTGGGAGTCGTCGCGGTCGTACGAGACGGGCGACTTCTGCGCCGCGTCCCGCAGATCGTCGACGGTGAGCTCGAGCGGCTGTGGCGGAGCAGCGACCGGGCCGGCGTGCAGCGCGGCCGACCGCGAGCGCCAAGCGGTCTCGAGCGCGTTGAGCGCGACCCGGGCATCTCCGCGGGAGATCCCCGCCAGAAAGGCGAGCGCGCCGTCTTCCAGCACGACGCCCTTGTCGCCGAGGCCCCGCGCCGGATCGGTGACGGCGGCCGCGACGACCCTCTCGATCAGCTCGGGAGCCAGCGGCTCGAAGCGGTACAGCTGGCAACGGCTGATGAGCGCCGAGTTGACCTCGAAATACGGGTTCTCCGTGGTCGCCCCGATAAGCGTGACGATGCCGTCCTCGATCGCCGGGAGCAGCGCGTCCTGCTGGGCCTTGTTGAAGCGGTGGATCTCGTCGATGAAGAGCACGGTGCGGGCCGCAGTGAGGGTGCGGGCCTCACCCGCGCCCTTGATGGCGGCGCGAACGTCGGCGGTGCCGGAGCTCACCGCCGAGAGCTGCACCAGCCGGGCGCCCGTCTCCGCGGCGATGAGCCGCGCCAGCGTCGTCTTGCCGCTGCCCGGCGGCCCGAAGAGGATCATGCTGAACAGCTCGCCACCACGGATGGCCCCGCGGAGCACGCTCCCCGGCCCGACGATGTGATCCTGCCCGGCGAACTCCTCGAGGGTGCGGGGCCGCATGCGCGCCGCGAGCGGCGCCTCGGCCGCGATCTGCTCGTCGCTCATCGAGAAGAGATCCATGCGTCAAGTCTACGCCAGGTGCTACTATCGAGCGCGATGCGCAAGGTGCTCGTCTTGAACACGACCTACGAGCCGCTCAACGTCTGCACGGTGCGGCGCGCTGTGGTGCTGCTTCTCAAGGGCAAGGCCGAGGTGCTCGAGCGATCCGGGAGCGCCCTCCGCAGCGAGCGCGGCGCCTACGAAGTGCCGCTCGTGATCCGCTTGAACTCCTACGTCCACATCCCCCGACGGGCGACGTCGGGGCGCATCTCCCGGCGCGCCGTCTTCGCGCGCGACGGGCACCGCTGCCAGTACTGCGGCAGCACGCGGCACCTCACCGTCGACCACGTGGTGCCGCGCTCCAAGGGCGGCGCCGACACCTGGGACAATCTGGTCACCTCGTGCGCCCCCTGCAACCGCAAGAAGGGCGACCGGCCGCTGCACCTCGCCGGCCTCCGGCTGCTGCGCGCGCCGCGCCGGCCGGGACAGGCGGCCTTCGTCCTCCTGCACGTGGACCACGTCCACGAGAGCTGGCGGCCGTATCTGAGCTTCGCGTCCTGACCGGGCGCGTTCACGCATGAAGAAGCGGGCGGCCGGCGCTACCGCGCCGGCCGCCCGCCGGGTCCGCTTCTTCGTCGTCCGCGTGCGCGGCGGCGTCTGTCAGCCTCGCAGGCTCACGCCTCGGTCTCGGCGCGACCGCTGCGCCTCCGCATGAGGAACACCAGGAGGAGGATCACGATGGCGGCAGCGACCACGATCGCGATGATGAGCGTCGTGTTGGAGCCGCCGGCCGCCTCTTCGTCGGTCGTCTCGCCGGGGTGCACCGCGAGGTAGGTGTCCGGCTGCGTGTTGTACCACCAGGAGCCCATGTCCTCGTTGGCCCGCACCCACCCGGTCCACTTGCCCTTGTTGGCGGCAAGGAGGTCCTTCGGGTACACCAGCGGGATGTAGGGCGACTCGTCGTAGACGATCTCCTGCATGCGGTGGACGACATCGATGCGCTCCTGCACGTCGATCGTCGTCTGCTGCTCGAGGAAGAGCTTGTCGTACTCCGCGTTCGACCAGTTGCAGTCGCTCCAGTACTCGATCGAGTCGGTGGTCATGATCGAGAGGATGAAGTTGGGGTCGACGTCGCCGCCCCAGCCCCAGATGAACAGGTCGAAGTCGGGGGCGAACGCGTCACCCTCGTAGTTGTACTGCTTGTCGCCGAGGGCGCCGTCGTCGATGATCTGGTAGTCGATGTCGAGGCCCACGTCCTTGAACCAGCCGGTGATGAGCTTGCCGCAGTTCTGGCTCTCGGTCGACTCCGTGCGCGCGTACAGACGCAGCTTGATCGGCTTGCCTTTGTACTCGCGCACGCCGTCGCCGTCGGCGTCGGGGTAGCCGGCCTCGTCGAGCGCCTGGCGAGCCTTGTCGAGGTCGAAGCTGTAAGCCTGCTCCGCCGGCGGCGCCCAGTGGAAGTCGGCCTCGCTCGAGTAGTAGTCACGAGTGATGAGCGCGTCGCCGGGGGCGGCGTTGCCGTTGTAGCCGATGGAGACGATCTTGTCCTTGTCGATGGCCCACTGCAGGGCGCTGCGGAAGGCCGGGTCCTGAAGCACCGGGTGGCCGGTCGACTTCGGGAACACCTTCTGGTCGGCGCAGTTGAAGCCGAGCTGGTCAAGGCCGATGGTCACTGCCTTGATGGCCTCGAGGTCCGGCTCGTTGTTCAGCGGGTCGAACTGGGCCGCGGGGATGTTCCAGCCGCTCTGGATGGCGCCGGTCTTGAGGTCTTGCGCCATCGTGTCGGTGTTCTGGTAGGTCTGGTAGATGACCTCGTCGATCTTGGGGGCGCCGCGCCAGTAGTCCTTGTTGGCGGCCATGCGCACGAACTCGCCCTTCTTCCACTCGACCACCTGGAAGGGCCCCGAGCCGATGATGGGCGGCGAGTTCTTGAACTTGTTCTCGACTTCCTTGGGGCTGACCTTGCTCCAGATGTGCTCCGGCAGGATCGGTATCCAGAGCCCGAGCATGTTCGCCTTGGGCTTGGAGCAGGTGAACACCACCGTGGTGTCGTCGGTGGCCTCGACCTTGTCGATGAACTTGACGTAGTCGAGGAACATCCCGAGTTCGTTCTCGATGATGTAGTTGAAGGTGAAGGCGACGTCCCTGGCAGTCAGCGGCTTGCCGTCCTGCCACTTCGACTGGTCGGTGATGGTGAACGTCCACACCTTGCCGTCGTCGGAGGTCTGCCAATCGGTGGCGAGGCCGACGCCGGGCACGTTGGCCATGTCCTCGGCGCGGAAGCCGACCAGCAGCTCGTAGTTGATCGCCCAGATCTCGTACGACGACGACTCGTAGCCGATGAACGGGTTGAGGTTGTCCGGATCGTTGGTCCAGCCGAGCCGGAGGATCGTCTTGCCGCCGTCGGCGGCCGGGCTCTCGCTGGAGGCGAGGGCGGAGCCCAGACCCCACAGGAGCCCCACCGCCAGTAACGCGGCGAGCACCAGGATGAGTAAGCGACCGCGACCTGTTCTGGATCGTGCAGACACGTGAGCTCCTTCCTTGTGACCTGCCGGTCGCCCCCCCACGGACCGACCGTGCCCGTCCTTCCTACTAAATCACGGATGTGGCGGTGAGGCCAGGCATCCGGATGTTATACTCCGCCGCGTGATCATCGACGACAGCAGAGAACCCCGCCTGCAACTCGGCGATGCGGAACCGTTCCGCATCGACAGCGCCGAGGTCACGCGCGACATGGAGCGGTCGACGCTCACGCGCATCGTCCTCAACGGCGACCCGTACCGGCTGCCGGTAGGGGCCCGTATCACCCTTTGGACGGGTCCCAACGTCGTTTTCGTCGGTAAGGCGGTCGACGAGCATCACGTTCTCGACCTCCTCTCCACCGAGACCGACGACGAGCTGACGGACGACGAGACCATCTGACCGCCCGGCGGCCAAGGAGATGCCGATGAAAGGCCTCATCCTGAGCGGCGGCGCCGGCACGCGCCTGCGCCCGATCACCCACACGGCCGCCAAGCAACTCGTCCCGGTCGCCAACAAGCCGGTCCTCTTCTACGGATTAGAGGCGATGAAGGCCGCCGGCATCGACGCCGTCGGCATCGTGGTCGGCGACACCCGCGACGAGATCGAGGCCGCGGTCGGCGACGGCAGCCGCTTCGGCCTGGACGTCACCTACATCCCTCAGGAAGCTCCGCTGGGTCTCGCCCACGCCGTTCTCATCAGCGAGGACTTCCTCGGCGACGAACCCTTCGTCATGTACCTCGGCGACAACCTGCTGAAGGAGGGCATCACGCCCTTCGTCCGCGGCTTCGAGGAGAGTCGGCCGGACGCGCTCATCCTGCTGCAGAAGGTGACCGACCCCCGGAGCTACGGCATCGCCGAGCTGGACGGAGAAGGCAATGTGGCGCGGCTCGTCGAGAAGCCCTCCGACCCGCGCAGCGACCTTGCCCTCGTAGGCGTGTATCTGTTCACGCCGGCGATCTTCACCAGTGTCAAGGCGATCGCCCCCAGTGAGCGCGGTGAGCTGGAGATCACCGACGCCATCCAGCACCTCGTCGACCGCGGGCTGCGCGTGGAGCCACACGTCGTGACCGGCTGGTGGAAGGACACGGGCAAGCTCGAAGACATGCTCGAGGCCAACCGCCTCGTGCTCAGCACGATCGCGCGCGACGTCCGCGGCGATCTCGTCGAGTGCACCATCGAAGGCGCCGTGCAGATCGGCGAGGGCAGCAGGCTCGAGCGCTGCACCGTGCGCGGGCCGGCCGTCATCGGCTCCGGCTGCCGGCTCACCGACACCTTCGTCGGCCCGTACACGTCGATCAGCGACGGCGTCACCGTGGAGAACGCCGAGCTCGAGCACTCGATCATCCTCGAGAACAGCCGCATATCACACCTCGGCACGCGCATGACCGACAGCCTCATCGGCCGCGACTGCGTCATCGCCCACAGCGAGGCGCGGCCGGTGGCCTACCGCTTCCTGGTGGGCGACTCGTGCCGGATAGGGATCCTCTAATGAAGCACCGGGGATCGACGCAGTGAGCGGCCGGGCACCGGCCGGGACAGGAGGTACCACATGATCGACGGCGTCATGACCAAGCAACTCAAGGTCGTGCCGGACGAGCGCGGCCGGCTCATGGAATGCCTGCGCAACGACGACGACCTCTTCATCCGCTTCGGGCAGTTCTACATGACCACGACCTACCCGGGCGTGGTCAAGGGCTGGCACCTGCACGACGCGCAGTACGATAACGTCGTGTGCGTGAAGGGCATGATCAAGCTCGTGTTGCACGACGGCCGCGGCGCCTCGGGCGACGCGGCCGCTCCGGGCCACGCGGCGTCGCCGACGGCCGGCCAGACCGATGAGTTCTTCCTCGGCGAGCACAAGCCGCTGCTGGTGCGCGTGCCGCCGGGCGTGTGGCACGGCTGGAAGTGCGTCAGCGTCGAGGAAGCCTTCATCGTCAACGCGCCGACCGAGGTCTACAAGTACGATGCGCCGGACCAGCTGGAGCTGGCGTCCGACCACCCGGCGATCCCGTACGATTGGGGCGTCAAGCTGCGCTAGGCGCGGCCGGCGACGACATGCCGCGCTGGTTCATCACAGGCGCCGGTGGCCAGCTGGCCACCGCCTTCGCCCGCATCCTCGAGGGTGAGGTCTTCCTCAGCCGCGAGGAGAGTCTCGACATCCGCGACGCCGAGGCCGTCCGCGCGGCGGTGCGGGGCTTCGCCCCCGACGCAGTCCTGCACTGCGCCGCCTACACGGACGTGGACGGGGCCGAGGCCGACCCCGGCCGCGCCGCCGCCGTCAACGTGGAGGGCACCCGCAACGTCGTCGAAGCGGTGCGCGGCACGCACACGGCGGTCGTCGCGTTCAGCACCGACTACGTCTTCGACGGGCGCAAGGGCTCGCCGTACGTCGAGAGCGACCGCCCGAATCCGCTCAGCGTGTACGGGCGCACCAAGCTCGAGATGGAGGAGGAGGTGCTTCGCTGGGTGCACGGCACCGTCTTCCGCACCTCCTGGCTCTTCAGCGAGACCGGTCGCAACTTCGTCAAGACGATCCTCGCCGCCGCGCGGGACCGCGCCGGGACGGGCGCCCCGCTCAGGGTGGTCGACGACCAGGTCGGCTCGCCGACCTACGCCGGTCACCTTGCCGAGGCCGTCGACGAAGCCCTGCGCAGCGGCGTCGGCCCCGGCCTCTACCACCTCGCCGGCAGCGGCTACTGCTCGTGGTGCGAGCTGGCGCGTGAGGTCGTCGAGCTCGCCGGTCTCGAAGTGGACGTGGAGCCGATCACGACCGCCGAGGCCGGCCGGGCGGCGCGCCGCCCGGCGTTCTCCGCGCTCGGCAGCGAGCGCCCGGTGCCACGCCTTCCGCACTGGGCTGAGGGCGTCGCCAAGGCGGTCGACGGGCTCGTCGCGCTCGGGTAACGGCCACTCTCAGGAGGACGCAACGTGAGACTCGTAGTCACCGGCGGCGCCGGCTTCATCGGCTCGAACTTCGTGCGCTACATGCTCGCGCGGCACGACGACGTCGAGATCCTCAACCTCGACAAGCTCACGTATGCGGGCAACCCCGAGAACCTCCACGACGTCAAAGCGGATGACCGCTACACGTTCGTCAAGGGCGACATCTGCGACCCCGCGGTCGTCGGTGAGGCGCTCCGCGGCGCCGATGCGGTTATCAACTTCGCCGCAGAGACGCACGTCGACCGCTCCATCAGCGACCCCCAGGACTTCATCCGCACCGACGTCCTCGGCACCCATACGCTGCTCGAGGCGGTCCGCGAGCTGGGGATCTCGCGCTACCTGCAGATCAGCACGGATGAGGTGTACGGCTCCACCGAGACCGGCGCCTTCAGCGAAGAGTCGGACCTTGACCCATCGAGTCCCTACTCGGCGAGCAAGGCCGGCGCCGACCTGCTGGTGCTCGCGTATCACCGCACGTTCGGCGCGCCCGTGCTGATCACGAGGAGCTCCAACAACTACGGGCCCTACCAGTATCCGGAGAAGATCGTCCCGCTGTTCATCACCAACGCCGTCGACGACCAGCCGCTGCCCGTGTACGGCGACGGCCTCAACGTCCGCGACTGGCTCTACGTCGACGACAACTGCGCGGGGATCGACCTGGTGCTGCGCGAGGGCACGCCCGGCGAGGTCTACAACATCGGCGGCGGCAACGAGGTCACGAACCTCGAGCTCACCGGGCGCATCCTCGAACTCCTGGGCAAGCGCCCGGATCTCATCCGGCACGTCACCGACCGGCCGGGGCACGACCGCCGCTACGCCGTCGACTGCGGCAAGCTGCGCGGCCTGGGCTGGACTCCCGGGACGGCATTCGAGACGGGCCTCGAGCGGACCGTCACCTGGTATCGCGACAACCCCGGATGGTGGCGGGCGCTCAAGTCCGGCGAGTGGCGCGAGTACTACAGCCGCCAGTACTCCGGCCTCGCCTGACGGGCGCGCCGTCGCGCCGTCGCCACTGGCGCTCGGCCATCGCGCTCGGTCGTCACCTCAGGGGACGTTCCACACCGGGGTTCCCACCCGCGCCCGCGAGAACAGCCAGCGGATGTGGGTGTTGGAGAGCCTCGTGCAGCCGTGCGAGAAGTTGCGCGGATAGCGATTGAGGAGCCACGGCTCGTTGGTGCCGTGGATCGCGTACAGCCCTAGGTACCGCATCCGTTTGGGCCCGTACGGACCGTACATGCTGGGATCCTTGGCGTAGATCTTGAAGCGCCCCTTCGGCGTGGGCAGACCCGGGCGCCCGAGCACGCAGTCGAACACCCGGATGACCTGCCCGTGCTCGTGATAGTAGAGCTTGTACTTGCTCAGATCGACGAGGATGAGCCGTGGGATCCGGGTGGGCACGCCGTACGGATTGCGGCGGTGGTACACGGTGGTCCTCCAGCGAGCGCTGTAGCCGGCGGCGTGATCGATGTCGGCGGCCATGCGCGCCCGCACGATCAGGGTCCCCAGCTTGTCGGCGCGCCACGAGAAGCGGGCGGCCGACGCATCGTCGAGCAGCAGGTCCTTCAGGACGACCCAGCCGTCGGCGGTCCGGCGCTGGAGCTGGACGGCGCCGCCGGGATGAGCCGGGCGAACGGTGATCGTGAAGACGAGGCGCCTGCCCTTCAGCACGGGCTTTCTGGTTTCGACACGGAGGTTCACGCGGGGGCGCGCCGCCACGGTGGCTTCGGCCCCCGCCGTGGGGTCTGCCTCAGCGCCGGCGAAGTCCACGCGGTAGGTGACGTTGAACCTGGGCCGGCGCGTCCAGACCGCCTTGCCGGCAGCGTCGGCGACCGCCGTGTCGATGACCGTGAACTCGCTCTGCGTGGCCAGCCGGCTGCTCAGCGTGAGCGCGTCGCCCTGGACGGCGCCTTGCGCCACGATCCTCGTCGCGCCGCCGTAGGCGACGGTGGCGGGCGTGGCGGTGAGCGTGAGCACGTCTACCGTGCGGCACACGTCTTTGAGGCGCTCCTTGTGCACCACGCCGAAGCGCTGCTCCTCGTCGATGATTACCAGCCCCAGGCGCGCGAATGCGACCCCCGCCTGCACCAGAGCGTGCGTGCCGATGACGATGTCTACGCTGCCGTCGCGCAGGCCCCGCAGGATCGCGCCGCGGCGCCCGTGCGACGCGAAGCGGCTGAGCATCTCGATGCGGAAGGGGTAGCCGGCCATGCGCTCGGTGAACGTTTCGTGGTGCTGCTGCGCCAGCACGGTCGT
>CAYTRM010000011.1:0-18395 GCA_964440225.1 uncultured Thermoleophilia bacterium
CCGGCATCACCTGGGTGAACACGTATCACCCCACGTACAGCGAGGCCCCGTGGGACGGCTACAAGCAGAACGGCATCGGCCGCGAGCTGGGCAGCTACGGCCTCGACGAGTACACCGAGGTCAAGCAGATCAACATCGACCTCACCGGCGAGCCGATGGGCGTGTATCAGCGCGGCAAGACCGGGGCTGCGGGGGAGGCCGCCGGCGGCGGCCGCGGCAGGATCGTGCCACTGAGCGACCGGCGCCCGTTCCGCGAGGGCGAGAGCAAGAAGGACGAGGCCTGGGTGCAGTTCTGCGAGAACTGCAGCTGACGGCCGCCTGACGGAGGCGCGCCCGCGCGAGCGGGCGCGCCAGCCGGCGCGTGAGCGGGCGGGCCCGGCCGGGTAAGCAGGGCACACGAGTCGCGCGCCTCCGGCGCGCGGCAGGCAGGGTGGCCGGGGCGGCTTCGCCCGCCGGCCACCGGCGAGCTGGGGAGGTAGCACGCATGGAACGCGCCGACGTACGGGTCAGCGACCGCATCGAGCCGGGCCTCACGATCCGCGGGCCGTGGGGCGCTGGAGAGCCGATGGTGCTGCGCGCCCCCTGGGACGGCGCGGAGCTGGCGCGCGTCCCGACGACCACGATGGACGACGTCGAGGTCGTCCTGGCGCGCGCCCGCACGGCCGCGGCGGCCTATCGCTGGACGCCGGCCTGGAAGCGCGCCGCGATTCTCGAGCGCGCCTCGCACTTGATCGAGGAGAACGCCGGGCAGATCGCCCGCATCATCGCGGCCGAGGGCGGCAAGCCGCTCAAGGACGCGAGCGTCGAGGCCAAGCGCGGCGCCGGCACGTTCCGCTGGGCGAGCGAAGAGGCCAAACGCACCGCCGGCGAGCTCATCGAGATGGACGCCGACCCGAGCGGCGAGGACCGCTTCGGCTGGACGATCCGCGAGCCGCGCGGCGTGATCGCCGCCATCTCGCCGTTCAACTTCCCGCTCAACCTCGTCGCCCACAAGGTGGCGCCGGCCCTCGCCGGCGGCAACGCGGTGATCCTGAAGCCGGCCTCCAACACGCCGCTCACCGCCCTCCGGCTGGCGGAACTGCTGGCGGAGGCCGGCCTTCCCGAGGGCGTCCTGCAGGTCGTGGTCGGCTCGGGCCGCACCATCGGCAACAAGCTGGTCACCGACGAGCGCACGAACATGGTGAGCTTCACCGGCAGCCCGCCGGTGGGCCGCCAGATCGCCAGCGACGCCGGCATGAAGATGGTGACGCTCGAGCTGGGCAACAACTCGGCGACCATCGTCGACGACGACGCCGACCTGGGTCTGGCGGTGCAGCGCATCGTCGCCGGCGGCTTCGCGAACTCCGGACAGATCTGCATCTCGGTGCAGCGCGTGGTCGTGCACCAGGCGGTCTACGACGAGTTCATGGCCATGCTGGTGCCGCAGGTGGCCGCGCTCAAGGTCGGCGACCCGCTCGACGAGACGACCGACGTCGCCTCGCTGATCAACGACGACGAGGTCGCGCGCGTGCGCGGATGGATCGACGAGGCGGTGGAGCAGGGAGCGACGCTGGCCACCGGCGGCGTGCGCGACGACGGCCGCCTGCTGCCGACGGTGCTCACCGACGTGACCCGCGAGATGAAGGTCTGCGCCCGCGAGGTCTTCGGCCCCGTGCTCAGCATCCTCAAGGCGCGCGACCTGTGCGAGGCGGTCGAGATCAGCAACGACAGCGACATGGGTCTGCAGGCCGGCGTCTTCACGACCAACCTGAACAAGGCGCTCTACGCCGCCCGGCGGCTCGAGGTCGGCGGCGTGATGATCAACGAGGTCCCGACCTTCCGTGTCGACCACATGCCGTACGGCGGCATAAAGGGTTCGGGGATCGGCCGGGAAGGATTGAAGTACGCGATCAGGGAAATGACTGAGTTGAAGATGGTGGCCATCCGCGAGATGGACTGGCAGACCGGCGGAGCACCCACGGACGCCTGCCTGCGCGAGCCGCTGGGGCCGTGAGGCCGGCGGGCCCGATGGCCCGCCGCACAGCACGGTCCGGAGAGGCTCGGACGGGCAAGCGGCCGGAGCGCGAGCGGATCGAACGACTCGCGTGTGTGACGGCCGGGAGCCACGGCGAAAGGAGGTACGCGACATTGACTGACTTACGAGGTGCGGCGCGCTAGTCGCCCCGCATGCGGTGCAACCGCGCGCCGCACCAAAGCCGGGGGCGGCGGGCCCGAGGGCCCGCCGCCCCTCTTCACGTACGGGGCGCGATCCAGCTCCCCCGCCACGGTGTCCAAGCGAGGATCGAAGGTCTCCCCGATACGTCCTTGCGTTTACGCTAAGGACTTCCTTAGAATGGCGTGGCTTCTCCGAGCGCCGACTTCCTAAGGGCCGTGGCCTATGGAACCGGATGCCGGCAGGGTACAGCGGGAAACCGCCGTGTCTCCCAGTGCGGAAAGGAGAAGGCGACCTTCGGGCCTTTCCGCGTGCGGTGGGCCCTTTTCTCTGCCCCCGCGCGCGGCGCGGTGTGCACGCGCGGGCCCTCGCCGTCTTCCGCCAGTCCGCTCTCGGACGCACGGCCTCTCGCTCCCGCCCTCGGGGCAGCGGCAAGGTAACTCGGGGAGGAGTGAGAGCATGAAGACGAGACTGGCCTTGGTGATGGCTGCCGCGGTCGTGCTGCTGCTGGCGTGCGTGGCCCCGGCGCTGGCGCGCGCGGAACGGGGCGGCGTCGACGCCGTCCCCTACGCGTGGCTCCTGCAGCTGCGCGGCGTCGAGAAGCAGTCGATGACCAGCATGGCGTTCCGCAACTGGACCAAGAAGAAGTACGTCCAGCGGACCGTCGTCGACGACAACAAGACGCCCGACGACCCGAGCGACGACCTCAGCTACACCGGCGTCGCCCTCTGGCGTCTCGTCGGTCGCATCGACGACAAGAACCCGGGGACCTTCAACGTGAGGCGCGCCACCACCGGCGCCGGCTACAACGTCGTCGTCGAGGCCGTCGACGGCTTCAGCGCCGTCTTCACCAGCGTCGAGGTCGCGACCCTGAAGAACAAGCTCGTGGTCGCGAACCGCGTCAACGGCGTGCCGCTCAACCTCGGCGCCGCCTCGATCAAGAATGCCGGCGAGCCGGACCAGTACGCCGCCTGGAAGCCCAACTGGCCGCTCAAGCTGGTCTCGAGCGACGGCAGCATCTTCGGCAACCGCAAGCCGGCGGGCGTGGTGCGCATCAGCATCGTGCCGGCGACGGGCACCACCGCGAGCGCGCCCCCTTTTGAGCAGGCGGCCGGCGACACATCGACCACCGCGGCGAAGGCCGCATCGGACGACCCGCCGGCCGGAGGCTGGACGCTGACCCTGCAAGGCAAGCTCAAGCGGGTCATCAAGATCTCGAAGTTCCCGGCCAGGGTGGCGTGGGACGGCCGCAAGGCGGGCGACATCAACCCTTCGCTGCGGTACGTGTACAAGGGCCAGTCGCTCTACAAGCTTCTCGCGCTCGTCGACGACAAGCGTCCCCGGTCGTTCAACCTGGCCAAGGCGAAGAAGGGCTACCGGATCCAGTTCATCTGCCGCGACGGCTACAAGCCGAAGATCAGGAGCAGGCTGATCCTGAAGAACGGCAAGCCGCGCAAGACGTGGATCGTCGCCAAGCTCAAGGCGGGCAAGCGGCTTGAAGGCAAGGAGGCCCCCTTCCGCTTCGTCGGGGGCCCGCCGATCACCCAGCCGTTCAACAACAAGCTCTCAGCCTACGGCGTCATCAAGATACGGCTCATCTTCTGAGCCGTTCTCATCCCGGCGGCGACGGCGCGACGGGGGTTTCTCGCCCATTCTCCCCGTCGCGCCGCCGCCGGGAACCCATCACCGGAAGGAGCCGGAATGAGGATCCGTAAGAAGATGGCGGGAGCGGCGCTGCTCGCGATCATCGCGCTGGCCGCCGTTCTCGGGGCAGGCACGCTCGTGCCCGGCGGCATGCCGCAGGCGAGGGCCGACGGCGCGGTGGTGCTCACGCTCAAGAGCAGCGACGGGGTGGCGACGACCTTCACGATGGATGAGCTGAAGGCGCTGCCGGTCTACGAGGGTTACGCCGGCATGAAGAACAGCGCCGGGACCGTCTTCCCTCCCGCGCCCGTGAAGGGCGTGAAGCTCACCGATCTGCTTGCCGAGGCCGGCGGCATGACGACACTCAACGCGTGCGACATCACCGCATTGGACAACTACGGGATGACGTACACCTACGACCAGGTCGTCAGCGGTAACGGCATCCAACTGTACAACGCGACGACCAAGGCGAAGGAAGCTCCCAAGGCTCCGTGGTCGCTCGTCGTGATCTACGAGCAGGACGGCGCGCCGATCGCGCCGGCTCCGGGCGGCTCCGGCCCGTTGCGCCTCGTCGTCGCCCAGGAGACCGACGTCAACCAGGTCGCCGACGGGCACCTGCTGGTGAAGTGGGTCTCCAACGTGACGCTCCGAGGCGCGGTCAAGGAGTGGAAGGTCAGGATGTACGGCCTGAAGACGAAGAACCGCACGCGCCAGACCACCACGCTCGACCGCACTTCCTTCGACTCCTGCGCCGCTCCCTTCTGTCACGGATCGTCCTGGACGAGCCCGGCCAAGAAGACGTGGTCGGGTGTTCCCCTCTTCCTGCTCATCGGCCAGGTGGACGGCGGCCCCAGCCACGACAGCTACAAGGCCTACAACGAACTGCTCGCCATCAGGGGCTACCGCATCAAGCTGGTCTCGGCCACCGGCAAGTCCGTGATCATCGGCTCGCGCACGGCCCGGCATCGCACCAGGATCATCCTGGCCAACAAGGTGATGGGCTCCGCGCTCACCGCGAGGTACTACCCGCTCCGCCTGGTCGGGCCCGCGAAGTACGTCCCGTCTCGCAAGTACATCGGGCGCATCACCAAGATCGTGCTGTTGCCCAAGTGAGCCTGGGACGCATGGATGAAGGAGGCCGCCGATGATCGCGAGCGGCATCGGTGGCAAGCGCCGGTCGGGGCGGCGGGCGGAGCCCGCCGCCCGCGCCCGGCTCTCGAGGCGGCTGGCGCTGGCTATCGCGGTACTGGCCCTGGGGCTGGTCGCGCTGGCCGCCGCGTGCGGCGACTCGGGCGTCCAGTCGTCGCCGTCCCCCGGCCCATCCGGGCCCGTCGTCCTGACCGTCAGGGGCGAGGATGAGACGAAGACGTTCAGCATGGCCCAGCTCCGGGCGCTCCCCGCTTACGAGGGCTACGCCGGCAACAAGAGCAGCACCGGCGTCATCACTCCGCCCTCCAAGTACAGGGGCGTGCCGCTGACGGAACTGGCCGACCTCGTCGGCGGGATCAACGAGGCGCACGGGATCACCATCGTGGCCAAAGACGGTTACGGCATGACGTTCTCGTACAACCAGATCGCAGGGGACGGGTTCACCACCTTCGACCCCGCGACGGGGGAGGAAGAGCCGGCCGACGGCGAGCTCACCGTGATCGTCGCCTACGAGCACGAGGGTCGGCAGATCGACGAAGACGACGGGCCGCTCAAGCTCGCGATCGCGCAGGCTGCGCCGGCGCAGGTCACGGACGGGCACTGGGCGATCAAGTGGCTCTCGGAGATCTCGGTGACGAAGGCTTCGGCTCAGTGGGAGGTGCAACTGGAAGGCGCGGTGCCCGGCAAGCTAGACCGCGCCTCGTATGTCAACTGCGCTTCTCCCGGATGCCACGGCTCGGGCTGGGTCGACGCCGACGGCGCACGCTGGGAGGGCATCCCGCTCTATCTCGTCTGCGGCCTCGTCGACGACGCGAAGAAGCACGACGAGGGCGCCTACGACGCGGCTCTGGCGAAAGCGGGGTACGACATCATCATCGAGTCGGCCTCCGGCGAGATCGTGACCATCGATTCTCGCGACATCGCCGGCAAGAACGGCATCGTCCTCTCCTCCAAGGTCGACGGAGGAGAGTTGCCCGACGAGTACTTCCCGCTGCGGCTCGTCGGACCGGGACTGAGCAGCGCTCAGATGCCGGGCGGGATCGCGCGCATCGTCGTGCGCGTCAAGTAGGGGAGGCGGCGACCTTGGGGTCCGGGGATCGCCGCCGTCGGCTCGGCCCGGCCACGGCCTGTGCTGTGGCCGGGCTGCTGCTGATCGTCGCCGCGGCGTCGCTGCTCGGCGGGTGCGGCTCGGATGAGCAGCGCGTCAAGCTCATGTACGCCGGCAGTCTCATCGGGCCATTCGAGCGTCTGGCGGCGGAGTTCGAGCGCTCGCACCCCGGTGTCGACGTTCTCACCGAGGGCCACGGCAGCATCCAGGTGCTGAGGCACGTGACGGAACTCGGTGATCTCGTCGACCTGGCGGTGAGCGCCGACGACCAGCTGATGGCGCCGTTCTTCTACGATCGCGACGACCCCGCGACCGGGCGGCCGTACGCGTCGTGGTACTGCACGTTCGCGACCAACCGCATCGTGCTCGCGGTCTCTCCCAAGAGCCCGCTGGCCGGCGAGCTGACCTCGGACTCGTGGTACCGACGCCTCACGCGGCCCGACGTGCGCTTCGGCCTGTCCGACCCCCGGCTTGATCCCGCCGGGTACCGCGCGCTCATGGTCCTGCAGCTGTCGGAGCGCCACTACGGTGTGCCCTTTCTGTTCGAGGACATGGTCATGGGCCGGTTCACCACTCCCGTCACCGTCCGGCACGCCGGGCGAAAGGACGTCATCCGTGTGCCCGAGATCCTGGAGACGCGCAGCGGCTCCAACCTGGTGCTGCGGGGCGCCAGCATCCAGCTCGTCGCGCTGCTCGAGTCGGGCGACCTGGACTGCGCCTTCGAGTACGAGAGCGTCGCCCGCCAGCACGGGCTGCTCTACGTGCGGCTGCCGGCGGCTGTCGACCTCAGCGATCCGACGCTGCGGGATGAGTACGGGCGCGTGGAAGTCCAGCTCGACTTCCGCCGGTTCGCGAGCGTGCGGCCACGCTTTCGTGGAGACCTGATCCGCTACGCGTTCACCATCCCCGCCAACGCCCCGGAACCGGAGCTGGCTCGTGAGTTCGTGGCCTTCATGCTGGGCCCCGAAGGGCGCCGGATCCTCGGGGCCCAACACCAGCCGCTGCTCGCGGCGCCGGAGCTTGACGGGGCGGCGGCCGTGCCGGAGGAGGTGAGGCGGGCATGCGCGGGCTCCAGGTGAGCGTCCTCAGGGATCACAGGCACCCGAAGCGGCTTGGGCATGCCCCGCGCCCGCCTCGCCTGCTCTGATGCGCGGCCGCCGCCCCTCGCTCTTCTGGGCGCTGTGCGCCGCGGCCGGGGGGCTACTCCTCGCCTTCGTCGTCCTGCCGGCCGCGAGCATGATCGTGGGCGCCGGAGCGGGCCTTCTGGGCGAGGCTCTGCGCCAGGGCGACGTGCGCCGCTCGCTCGTCCTGACGCTGACGGCGGCGCTCATCGCCACCGCCATCGCGTTCGTCGCCGGCATCCCGCTTGCGTATCTGCTGGCTCGCAAGGAGTTCGCCGGGAAGGGTCTGGTGGAGGGGATCATCGATCTGCCGATCGTGTTCCCTCACACGGCCGCCGGCATCGCCCTGCTCACCGTGTACGGGCGTCAGGGCGTGATCGGGCGCCTGCTGGCCCCGCTGGGGATCGAGTTCACCGAGACGGTGGCGGGCATCGTGCTCGCGATGCTCTTCGTCAGCCTTCCCTATCTGGTCGACTCGGCACGAGAGGCCTTTGCTCTCGTCGACGAGCGCTACGAGCACGTCGCGCGCACGCTGGGCTCGTCGCGCGCCGGAGCGTTCGTGCGCGTCACGTTCCCGCAGGCGTGGCGCGGCGTGTTCGCCGGCGCGGTGCTCATGTGGGGCCGCGGCATCAGCGAGTTCGGCGCCGTCGTGATCCTGGCGTACAACCCCAAGGTGATCTCCGTGCTCACCTTCGAGCGCTTCGAGGGCTTTGGGCTGCGCGCCGCGCAGCCGCCGGCGGTGCTCATCGTCCTCGTGGCGTTCGTGGTGTTCCTGCTGGCGCGCGCGCTGCTCGTGCCGCGCCGCGGGCGCCGGCGGGGGCGTTCCGCATGATCGAGCTGAAGGGGCTGGAGGTACGCGCGGGGGAGCTGGACGTCGGCCCCGTCGACCTCAGCGTCCCGGCCGGGACGTACGGCGTGCTGCTCGGTCCCAGCGGAGCGGGCAAGTCGCTCGTGCTGGAGACGGTCGCCGGGGTGCGCGCGGCGCGCCGCGGCGACGTCCGTGTGGGCGGGCGGTCCGTGGTCCGCTTGCCCCCGGAGGCGCGCGGGGTGGGTCTGGTCTTCCAGGACGGCCTGCTGTTCCCCCATCTGAGCGTCGCGGCGAACATCGCCTACGGCGTGCCGCGCGTGCGGCGAGGGAACTCGTGGCGCCGGCGACCCGCCGTTCGAGCCGAGACCGGCAGGTGGGCGAGCGCTCTTGGCGTCGACGCGCTTCTGGACCGGCGGGTGACGACCCTGTCGGGCGGTGAGCGGCAGCGCGTCGCCCTCGCGAGGGCGCTCGCCGCCGGCCCGGAGGTCCTGCTGCTCGACGAGCCTCTGAGCGCACTCGACGGACCGGCTCGCGACGAGCTCCGGGACGTCCTTCGGGCGCTCTCGGCGGAGGCCGGCCTCAGCGTGCTTCACGTCACCCACGACCTCGATGAGGCGGCGTCTCTCGGCCAGGTCTGCGCGGTGCTCGGGAACGGCCGCTTGCTGCAGGTCGGAGCGCCGCAGGAGATCCTGAGCCGGCCCGCCTCGGTGGAGGTCGCGCGAATCACGGGCGCCGGGAACGTCCTGACGGTGGAGCGGACCGCCGATCCGCTGGTGGTGCGCCTGGAGGGCGGCGCCATGGCGCGTCTCGCGGCGCCGTGCCCGGACGGTGCGCGCCATGCGGTCATCCGAGCGCTCGACATCACCGCGGAGGCCGAGCCAGCGGCGCCACGCGCCGCCTGCAACGAAGTCGACGGCGTCGTGCGCCGGGTGGTCGCGGCCGCGACGACGACAACGCTGTACGTGGATTCGTCGCCGGCCCTCGTCGTGACCCGCGGCGCCGCCGCGGCACGGCAGGCGCCGGTCGCCGGTGACCGGGTCCGCCTCCGGTTCGCTCCGGAGGCGGTTCACATCGTCCCGTAGTCGACTGTAGGATGGCGGTCCCCCGCGAGGGCGCGAGCGCCGAAGGGAGCGGAATGGGTCACTCAGCACGGCTTACCTCATCACACGGTGTCTTCTGCAGACCGGCCTGTCTCTGCGCGGTCCTCATGGCGCTCGTCGCGATCGCTGTCGGGGCTGGAGGGTGCGGCGCCGGCGGCTCGGAGCCGTCGGTCCAGCGCGACCAGCTCGTGGTGGCCACGACGACGAGCCTGAACGACTCCGGTCTGCTCGAGGATGTCGTGCTGCCTGCCTACGAACGGCAGCACCCGGGCGTCACCGTCAAGGTCATCGCCGTCGGGTCGGGCGAGGCCATCGCCATGGGTGCCAAGGGCGAGGCCGACCTTCTGCTCGTCCACTCGCCCGACGACGAGGCACGGTTCATGGCCGACGGTCACGGCACGCTGCGCCTGCCCTTCGCCTTCAACCACTTCGTGATCGTCGGGCCGGAGACCGACCCCGCCGGTGTGCGCGACACGGCGACCGCCGCCGCCGCCTTTGACGCGATCGCCGCCGCGGAGCAGCCCTTCGTCTCTCGCGGCGACGAATCCGGCACGCACAAGAAGGAACTCGGGCTTTGGGAAACCGCCGGCGCCACGCCGGGCGGCGACTGGTACATGAGCACCGGCCAGGGGATGGGCGAGACCCTTCGCATCGCCAGCGAGAAGCAGGGCTACACGCTCACCGACCTCGGCACGTTCCTCGCGCAGCGGGAATCGCTCGACCTGGCGCCGCTGTCCGCCGCCACGGACGACCTCAAGAACGTGTACGACGCCATAATCGTGAACCAGAACGAGTCTCTCGCCGTCAACGCCGCCGCGGCCGAGCAGTTCACCCAGTCGCTCGTGAGCGCCGAGGGCCAGCGGGCCATCGGCGAGTACGGCGAGGCCGAGTACGGCGCCACACTGTTCCACCCGTACGCCGACAGCACCGGCGGCTACTGAGCGGCCGCCGCGGCGGTCGCGGAGAAGGATCGATGCAGATCATCTGGGACGGCTTCGTGGAGGCGTGGCGTCTGCTGCTGGGCGGCGACGCGCAGATCCTCCAGATCACCTGGCGCTCGCTGTGGGTCTCAGGGCTGGCTCTTCTCGCCGCCGTGGTCACGGGCGTGCCGCTGGGCGGTCTCGTCGCGATGCGCGACTTTCGCGGCCGCCGGTTCACCGTGGCGGCCATCAACACAGGCATGGCCGCGCCGCCGGTGGTGGTCGGTCTGCTGGTCGCGCTCTTCCTCACACGCAACGGGCCGCTGGGCGACCTTCGGCTCCTGTACTCGAACTGGGCCATGGTCATCGCCCAGTTCATCATCGCCCTGCCCATCGTCGTGGGGCTCTCGCTGGCGGCGCTGCAGCAACTCGAGCCGGGCCTCCGCCAGCAGATCGCGGCGCTCGGCGCCGGCCGCATGCAGGCGTTCCTGTTGCAGCTCCGTGAGATCCGCGTGGCGCTGCTGGCCACCGTGATGGCGGCCTTCGGGGCTGTCATCAGCGAGGTCGGCGCGGTGATGATGGTCGGCGGGAACATCCGTGGCCAGACGCAGGTGCTCACCGGCGCGATCGTCCAGGAGACGCGCATCGGCCGCTTCGCGACCGCGATCGCGCTCGCCATCGTGCTCATGATGCTGGCGTTCGGCGCGAACCTGGCGCTGACGCTCATCCAGCAGCAGGGCAGGCGGCGGGCGTGACCGTCACCTCGCGGCTGGTTCCCGCATGAGCGCCGCCGACCGTACGGACCCGGCACGAGCGCCACTGCTGAAGCCGGCTCTCGCGGACCTCGTGCCGGCGGCGCCGGGGCGGACGTCGTGACCGGCCCCGGCGCCGCGCCGGTGCTCGAGGCGCGCGGCCTGCGGGTCGTCCGCGGCGGGCGCGTACTGGCGGCCGCGGACGAGCTGAGTTTGCACGCGGGGCGCGTCCACGTACTCCTCGGCGCGAACGGCGCCGGCAAGAGCACGCTGCTCAAGGCTCTCGACGGCCTCGAACCCGCCGACGGCGACCTGCGCTTCCAGGGCGGAGAAGTGTCTACGGCGGCGGCGCGGCTGGCGTTGCGGCGCCGCACCGCAGCCGTCTTCCAGAAGGCCTACCTTCTGAACACCACGGTGCTCGGCAACGTCGAGAGCGGTCTGCGCTTGCGCGGCGCGCGGAGGGCCGCGGCCCGAGAGCGCGCCCGCGCGGCCCTCGATCTGCTCGGTATCGCGCACCTCGCCGAGCGCAAGCCCGCGCATCTCTCCGGCGGCGAAGCCCAGCGCGTGAGCATCGCCCGCGCTCTGGCCGTCGATCCCGCGGCGCTCTTTCTCGACGAGCCTCTGGCGTCGCTCGACCCTCCCACGAGACGCTCTCTCACCGGCGAACTGCTGGCGATCTTCGCGGAGGCCAGAATGGCCGTGGTGTGGGTGACCCACGACCGCGACGAGGCGCTCTCGGTCGGCGACGCGGTGAGCTTCATCGAGGAGGGCCGCATCGTGCAGACCGGCCCGGCGCTCGAGGTGTTCGCACACCCGGCCAGCACGTCGTTCGCGGCCTTCCTCGGGCTGGACACCTATCTCGAGGGCGTGGTGACGAACGCGGGCGACGGCGTCACCCGGCTGGCGCTCGCCGGCGGCATGGTGCTCGCCTGCGGCGAGGCGCCCGACGGCGCGGCGGTCGCCTGCCTGCCACCGGAGGACGTCGTCCTGTTCACGCGGTTTCCCTCCGAGCACAGCGCCAGTTTGCGCAACCTCCTTCCGGGAATGGTGAAAGCGGCCCGCCCGGCCGGGCGCCTGCTCCTCGTGACCGTCGCTGCCGACGGTCTCGAGGTTGCGGCACTGGTGACGAGGGCGGCGTTCGACGATCTGGGTCTCACCGTCGGTGGACCGGTGATCGCCGCGTTCAAAGCGTCCGCGGTGCACCCGATCCCCCGGCGCGACAGGCGGCCGGCATGAGCCGCATCGCCACGGCGAAGGAGGTGCCCCATGGCACTGAGCGCACGCAACCAGCTCCAGGGAACGGTGAAGAGCGTGGTACTCGGCTCGGTCGTCGCCGAAGTCGTGCTGGACGTCGGCGGCCGGGAGATCGTCTCGATCGTCTCGCGACACTCCGTGGAAAACCTGGATGTCAAGGCCGGGGACACCGTGACCGCCGTCATCAAGGCGACCGAGGTCATGCTGCAGAAATGACGCGGCGCGGGCGCGCGGCTACACTGAGGGTCGCGTGAGCCCGGATCCCGACAGACTCCAGAGCAGGGTCGACTACCTGCGGCTTTCGATCACCGACAGGTGCAATCTGCGCTGCACCTACTGCATGCCGCCCGAGGGCGTGCCGGCGCGGGCGCACGGCGAGATCCTGAGCTACGAGGAGCTCGCCGCATTCGCTCGCGTCGCCTCCGACCTGGGCATCAGCAAGGTCCGGGTCACCGGGGGGGAGCCGCTCGTGAGGCTCGGCTGTGCCGACTTCGTCGGCATGCTGAGCCGCACGAGCGGCATCCACGACATCTCGCTGACGACCAACGGCATCCTGCTGCCGCAGTACGCGGACGACCTTCGCGCCGCCGGTCTGCGCCGGGTCAACGTCAGCCTCGACAGCCTCGAGCCGGAGCGCTTCGCGCAGGTCACGCGCGGCGGCCGGCTCGACGACGTACTCGCCGGCCTGGACGCCGCCTTCGCCGCCGGTTTCAGCCCCGTCAAGATCAACACGCTTCTGCTTCCCGGCGTGGAGGACGAGCTCGACGCGTTCGTCGACCTCACGCGGAGCCGCGAAATCCACGTGCGCTTCATCGAGTTCATGCCACTCGACCGGCGCGTCGCCGGTGACGACGAGACCGGCGGCGCGGGGCGTCTGCTCCCGGCCGGTGAGATCCTCGGACGGCTCATGAAGCGCTACGACCTCGTGCCCCACGAAGGCCCGTACGGTCACGGCCCGGCGCAGTACTGGCACGCCCGCGGCGCGCGCGGGACCATCGGCTTCATCGCCGGGGTGTCGGAGCACTTCTGTGAGACCTGCAATCGTCTGCGGCTGACGGCGGACGGGAGGCTGCGCACGTGCCTGTTCTCGGGCGCCGAGGTCGACGTACGGCCGTTTCTCGAGGACCCCGATGCTCTGCGCGCCACGATACGCAAGGCGGTGGCCGCAAAGAGCTATGACCGCTGCCGGGAAGCGCTGGCCAACGAACGGTCCATGTCGGAGATAGGCGGGTGAGGGCATGCCGGATCTGAGCCACATCGACGAGCGCGGTCACGCCGCCATGGTCGACGTCGGCGGCAAGGACGAGACGGAGCGCGTCGCCGTCGCCGAGGCCTTCGTCGTGATGGCCCCCGAGACGCTGGCCGTCATCGAGGACCGGTCGACGCCGAAGGGCGACGTGTTCGCCGCGGCGCGGCTGGCGGGCATCATGGCCGCGAAGCGCACGCACGAGTTGATCCCGCTGTGCCACCAGCTCAACCTCACCAAGGTGGCCGTGGATCTGGAGCCGGACGCGGCTCTGCCCGGGCTGCACATCGTCACCGAGGCGCGCCTGCGCGGGCGCACCGGTGTCGAGATGGAGGCTCTGGTCGCCGCGTCGGTCGCGGCGCTCACCGTCTACGACATGTGCAAGGCCGTCGACCGCGGCATGGAGGTGACGGGGCTCCGCCTGGTGGAGAAGAGCGGCGGCCGCAGCGGTGTCTGGAAGCGCACGGGCCGCGCGGAGCCGGGCGAGGGCACGACGTGAGCAGGCACGGCATGGACGGCAGCATCGTCTCCGTCAACGTCGCCGCCGAGAAGGGCGTGCGCAAGGAGCCGGCGGAGTCGGTCACCCTGGTCGCCGACCACGGGGTGGAGGGCGACGCGCACGCCGGCCCGTGGCATCGCCAGGTGAGCCTGCTCGCGACCGAGAGCATCGAGAAGATGAAGCCGTCGTGTCCCACGGTGGGGCCGGGTGCGTTCGGTGAGAACGTCACCACCGAGGGCATCGTGCTCTTCGAGCTGCCCATCGGCGCGCGCATGTACGCCGGCGAGTGCCTGCTGGAAGTCACGCAGATCGGCAAGGAGTGTCACGACCGCTGCGCGATCTTCCGCCAGGCCGGCGACTGCGTCATGCCGCGCGAGGGTGTCTTCGCGCGCGTCCTCGAGGGCGGCGAGCTGACCGCGGGCAACGGCATCGAGCTCATGAAGCCGAGCCTCATCCACGCCGCCGTCCTCACCGTGAGCGACAAGGGTTCTCGCGGCGAGCGCGACGACACGAGCGGCGCGGCGCTCGAGGAGGCGCTCCGGACGCTGGGCGCGGCAGCCGTGGAGCGCGCCATCGTGCCCGATGAGGTCGAGCGGATCTCCGCCGAGTTGCGGCGCTGGGCCGACGAGACATCCGTCAATCTGATCCTCACGACCGGCGGCACAGGGCTGACGACCCGCGACGTGACGCCCGAGGCGACGCTCGCGGTGCTCGAGCGTCAGGCGCCGGGGTTCGCCGAGGCCATGCGCGCCGGTTCGCTCGTCACGACGCCGCACGCGATGCTGTCGCGGGCGGTGGGCGGGATGCGCGGCAAGACGCTGATCATCAACATGCCGGGCAGCCCGAGGGCCTGCCGCGAGCAGTTCGCGATGATCGCCGCCGCGCTTCCCCACGCCGTGGAAAAGCTGCTCGACCTGGGGGGCGACTGCGCAGCGCCCTCGCCGCCCTCGGTCGACTGAGCCCTCGGGAGCGGATGAACTCGCGGGCTCCGGCTACGGCGGGAGCGGCGCGGGCGGCCGGTCAGGAGCCGGGCCGGCGGTGTCGCTGGTAGCTGAGGTACGTGGCCACTGCCGCGTCGGCCTCCTCCACGGCGCGCCGGTGGCCGGCGCTCAGGCGATCGCCGACGCTCTGGCGGGTAACGCCGAGCCGCTCGGCCACGGCGCGCTGGTGACCCAGCTCTCGATAGGCGGCGATCGCCTCCCACTGCTTGAGCGTGCGACTGCGGATGAGCGGGTCGACGAGGTGACACAGCGCTCCGAGCAGCACGTCGCCGGCCTCGCCGGTGCCGAGGTAGCGCGTCAGGCCTCCGTCCCGGATGACCAGCTGCTGGGCGCTTCGCGCCATCGAGTAGGCGTCGCGGTCGCCGGCGCCTCCGTCGCGGTGAGGGCCGACCGTGCCGACGCCGACGCCGACCCGCAGCAGCATGGGCGCCACGAGTTCGCGCGCCACGCTGATGCAGAGCGGCGCCTGGGCCGGATCGGCCAGGGCGCCGTCGACCCGGCCCCCGCCGGCGACCGCGAGCGGTTCCGCGATGGCCGGGAGGAAGATGTGGTTCACCCGCTCGAGGGCGCGGCGCAGCTTGGCGTCGTCCCGGTCGCCGCCGGATCCGAGCACGTCGGCGAAGACCACGGCGATGACCTTCGTCTCGCGGCGTTTGTCGATGGGCATGCTGCTAGCTACGCCGCCGCCTCCGGGTTTTCCTGCCGCAGCCGCTTCGGCGGCCGCACATCAGCGTAATCATGCCGACGACAGTGGAAATGGCGCTGCGGCTGTTCGTCGGTTACACTAGGCGGGCTCCCAGCACATACGACCAGGGGTATTCGCTTGAACAGGAAATCGCGCACGCGGCTGCTCGTCGCCACCGGGGTCATCGTCGTCGTGTTCGTGATCGGCGTCGTCTTTCTGGTGCAGCGGCAGGGCGCCTACTACAGCCAGGTCTCGGACCTCACCAGCGGCAAGTACGACGACAAGAACGTCAAAGTCGGCGGCAGGGTGCTCGACGGCACCATCAAGCGCGACGAATCGGGCGTGAGCTTCGAGATCTCCGATCTGACCGGCAAGCCCGATACGGTGTTCGTCTCGTACGACGGCCAGATGCCGAACACCTTCGAGGCGGGGGTCGACGTCGTCGTCGTCGGCGAGTACGCCTCGGCCGACGGCGTCATCGCCGCCGACCAACTGCAGACCAAGTGTCCGAGCAAGTACGAGGGGCAGGCCTCGCCCTCGGCGCAGCCGGGGCAGTGAGGTCGGCCGCTTGCTGACCCTTGGGACATACTCACTCGTCGCGGCGCTGATCTTCTCGCTGGGGGCCGTGTGGTTCCTGGCGCTCGGCATGCGCACCGGCCGCAAGGACGTGCTGCGCTACGGCTACTACGCCGCCTACGGGTTCTTCCTCTCGACGCTCATCGCCTCCGCGGTGCTTCTGCAGGCCTTCCTGAAGAAGGACTTCAGCTTCGCCTACGTGACCGAGAACTCCGACGCCACGCTCTCGGTCTTCTACCGTATCGCCGGCTTCTGGGCCGGTCAGCAGGGCTCGTTCCTGTTCTGGCTGCTGCTCCTGGCGGCGACCACGGTCATCATCGTCGCGCTCGACTTCGAGCGCCTCGAGCGGCTCACCGCCGGCGCCGTCATGGTGCTCGCCGTCATCTCCGCCGTGTTCGCGGCGCTCATGGTCTTCGACACCGGCTCGAACCCGTTCCTCGCGGCCGAGCCCGGTATGCAGCCGTTCGGGCTGAACCCTCTGCTCCTGCACCCGGGCATGGTGCTGCACCCGCCGGCGCTCTTCATCGGCTACGTCGGCGTCGCCGTGCCGTTCGCCTACGCGATCTCGACGCTCCTGCTCGGCCGCGGCGACAAGCTCTGGGTCCAGCGGTCGCAGAAGTGGACGATCGCCGGCTGGCTGTTCCTGTCTCTCGGTATCGGGCTCGGCGCCTGGTGGGCCTACGTCGTCCTCAGCTTCGGCGGCTACTGGGCCTGGGATCCCGTGGAGAACACCTCACTGGTCCCGTGGCTGACCGCGACCGCGTTGCTGCACTCGTTCACGCTGTACAAGTCGCGCGGCCTCTTCAGGCGCTGGGCGCTCGGACTCGCCGCCGCCACCTTCTGGTTCACGATCCTCGCCACCTGGACCACCCGCACCGGCCTGATCCAGTCGGTCCACGCGTTCGGCACGCGCAGCGTGCTCGTGTGGATCCTCACGGGGTTCCTCGTGGTCACAGCCGTCACGAGCGCCGGCCTCATCGCCTGGCGCTGGCGCCGCTTCGAGAGCCACGACGAAGTGCAGAGCTGGCTGTCGCGCGACTTCCTGTACTACCTCACCAATCTGCTGCTCACGCTGTTCGCGGTGGCCGTCGCCTTCGGCACCGTCGCGGTGCCGCTGCTCATGGACCGCACGGTCGGGCCGAGCACCTACGACTCGGTGGCGCGGCCGCTCGGCGTCGCCGTCCTCGCGCTGATCGCGATCTGCCCGCTGCTCGCATGGCGCAAGACCGAGGGCGCGGAGCTGCGCAAGACGCTGATCCTGCCCGGCGTCACGATGCTCCTCTCCGGGCTGCTCTGGCTGTATCTCGGCTTTCAGTCGAGCGTGTGGGGCTTCATCGGGTTGCTCGTCTGCGGCTTCGCCTTCGGCGCCGTGATCCAGTTCGTGCTGCGCTCGGCGCGGCGGGCGGCCGGACCCGGCAAGAGCCTCTGGTCCGGCATGGGCCGCGCCTTCACCGGCAGTCGCACCCGCACCGCCGCGTACATCGTGCACATGGGCATGGTGCTGATCGTCGCCGGCCTGCTCGGGTCGACCGTGTACCGGCAGGACAGCAGCGGCATCGTCTCGACGAAGGCCGGCTCGGAGGACGCGACGATCACCACCGACGACGGCCGGTACACACTGGAGTTCGTGCGTCTGCGCGACCTGCCCGGCTCCCAGAACTCGACGCGCTACTACGCGGACTTCCGGGTCATCGGGGGCGATTCGGAGACCATCGGCACGGTGGAGCCGCACACCGACATCTACCCCGTCAGCGGGGCGGCCGTCCGGGCGGTCATCCTCGGGCAGCCGTTCCAGGACATCTTCGTGGTCACCGACGAGCCGTTCGACGCGACGGCGGAGACGATCGCGGTGCGTGTCGTGATCTTCCCGCTCATCCGCTGGGTGTGGATAGGCTCGATCTTCCTGTGCATCGGCGCCGCGGTCTCGCTCTGGCCCAAGCGGCGCAAGCAGGAGCAGGAAGCACGGGTGACGGAGGCGGCCGGGATCGGCGCGGACGCCGCTCGCCCGGACGGCGCCACGGCCTAGCGGAGGGCGCCCGTGTCGGACTCACCAGACCGGCGGGACGGCGCGCCCCCCCTCGAGATCGAGGTCGAGGGGCTGCGCAAGACGTTCGCTCGCCGCGAGGTGCTGAAGGGCCTCTCCTTCAGCCTCGGGCGCGGCGGCTTCCTCAGCATCTTCGGCCCCAACGGGGCCGGTAAGACGACGACGCTGCGCGTGCTCGCCACCCTGCTCACGGCGAGCGGCGGCAGCGTCAGGGTCGCCGGCCACGACGTGCGCGAGGACCCCATGCCGGTGCGCAGGGCCATCGGCTTCATCTCGCACAACCCGATGCTCTACCCGGACCTCACGGCTCAGGAGAACCTGCGCTTCTACGCCGAC
>CAYTRM010000012.1:0-18322 GCA_964440225.1 uncultured Thermoleophilia bacterium
GCGTCTGGCCGTGGTCGGAGAGGACGACGATCTCGTAGGGCCGCGCCGCGTACCGGCGGGCATGAGCGATGCGGCCGAACTGCTGGTCGATCTTGCGCAGCACCTCCATGGTGTCGGAGCGCTCGAGCCCCGAGTGGTGGGCGACCTCGTCGTAGCCGGCGAAGCAGGCGTAGACGGCCGGGCGGCCCTTCATCATGTCGTCAAGGATACTCGCGACGGTCAGGTCGCGGACGAACACGGCCAGGCCGGCGCGCACGAAGCCGTACTTGAGCGGACGGCGACCTCGAGGCCTGATGTCGCGGCGCGCCGACTTCGCCGCCGCGACCCACTCGATCATGAGCTCGTAGAAGAAGAGCACCAGCGTGCGCGTGATGTTGTAGCCGTCGGCGAGGTAGGCGCGATAGCCGGGGTTCGCCGTCTTCTCGGCGTCCATGCGGCTGACGGTGAGGATCACGTGATCGGCGTCGCCGGAGAGAAGATTGCTGCGGCTGGCGCCGCCGTCCGCCAGCAGGCCTCTGCCGCCGGAGAGGCGGCGCTCGATCTCGGCGCAGTCGGCCGGCGCCGAGCAGGTCATGACGCGGCCCGACTCCTTCTCGACCCAGCGAAACGCCGGGATGTCGTCGTTGGAGCCCAGCAGCAGACCCGCCTGCGAGGCGCCCGTCTGGGACGAGAGGTCGGTCTCCCACTCGGTCAGCCGGTGGGAGCCGGAGGCCACCCAGCGCGCCAGCTCCGGAGCGTGCCCGTCGCGCATGGCGCGCTGCAGCACCGGCAGGGCGAGCCCGTCGATCTCGAGGTAGATGATGCCGCGAACATCTGTCCGCTCCGTCTCGCGCGAGCGCCGGGCGATGCGCTGGATCACGCGCAGCGCGTACACGTCGTCGTCGTTGGTGCCCAGCAGGACCTCGAGCGCCACCGTGACCGCGGCCGCGAGGACGGCGACGGTCAGCGCTTCAAAATACGAGTCGACGCCGAACGTGTGCTCCGAGATGTCGGCGGCGATCATGACCATGCCCGCATCCAGCAGGAGGATCGCGCCAAAGCCGAGCACGAGCATGAAGGGGAGCCGCAGCGCCGCGACCAGCGGCGGCAACAGGGCGTTCAGCACGGCGATCAGCGCCGCGGCGATGAGAGCCCCGAGCGGCCCCTCGATGGTGACCCCGGGGACGAGCGCCGCGGCGATGAAGAGAGCGGCAGCGCTCGTGACCCAGTGGACGAGCAGGCGGCGCGGGCGCATTCGGGGCCGCTCGGGTCGCCACTCCGGGACCGCCCCGTAGGCCGGCTGCTCAGCGCCGTCCCTATGCCGACCTCGTCCTTGTCGCTCCATGTAGACCCTCTGCCCCGCCTTCGCTCGCGGCGTCACTCCACTTCGTAGTCCTCGGCCTGCGACGTGCGGAACGGCCACTCCCCGGCCACGAGGCTCAGAGCGCCCTCGAGGATGACGGCGAAGACGATGATCAGGATGATCCAGAGCCAGGACCAGCTACCGAACGCCAGGAGCACGAGGCCGGCGATCAGGACCCCCCAGCGGAGCGCCTGCACATGCCGCCACACCCAAGCCGTGACCGGCCGGGCGGCGGTGACGTCGAACTCGCTCCTCGAAGCGACGCGCCTGCCCGTCTCCACGACGGCGACCTGCAGGTCGCGGCGCCCGGAGAACCAGGCGACCACGGCGACCACGGCGCCTATGACGACGATCCAGATGGTGATCGTGGTCAGAGGCCCGATGGCCGCCCCGACCACGTCCCTCGCCAGCCCCAGGCCACCGGCCCGTTCCAGGTCGTCGGCGATCATGGCGGAACCGCGCTGGATGAGCACTCGCGTGACGATCAGCGCAACGGCGACCCCGACGCCGAGTTGGATGAGAGTGCGACGACGAGCCCGCGACACCCAGACGGTCAGGGCGATGAGCACGAGGGTGACGATGGGGATGACCCACGTGAGCGTGTCGAACCAGCGCACCGCCTCCTGGGCCGGCCCGAGAGAGTCCGACTTGAGCAGCGTTACCTGGCCGAAGTCGTCCGGCAGGGGCCGGCCGGCCCACGACGAGACCTGGCTGATGGCCGTCGCCGGGTCGGTGCCGGGCTCGATCACCGGCGGGGCGAACCTGTCGGCGAGCGCGCCCGGCAGCTTGCCGTCGAGCCACACGAGCGCCTGACTGATGAGGGGCAGCGTGTCGAGCCTCACGTCGCTGCCCTCGATGTAGGCGAAGGTCGTGTCGCCGCGCAGCAGCGCCACGATCTTGCCGTGCGCCACCTCGTTGATCCGGAGCCACAGCTCGTAGGCCTTGTCGCTGCTGAGCAGCTTCTTGACGCCGTCGGTGAGGAAGTCGTCGACGGCTCCGGTGATCGGCCCGGCGAGGAACGACGCCTTGGGAGGCAGCGCATCCGCGGTCCGCCGCTGCAGGTCGGTGGCGGTCACCACCTCGCCGGCGATGTACTCGCTGAGCGACTGGATCGCCGTCGGGTTCTTGCCGATGGGGGCGACCAGCCTCATGTAGCCGTCGGTGTTGAGGACGGAGTAGTGCGTCCAGATGGTGATGCCGCTCACGACGACGGCGAGACACGAGAGGATGACGAGGACGCCGACGAGGTAGCGGCGCCTGCGAAGGCCCCCGCGACGGCCGGCAGGCCGCTCCGCGGGCGGCTCGTCGCCGGCCTCCGCGTCCACCTCCTCGCCCGGCTAAGGCGCGGCGGTCACGGCGGTCACGGCCGTCGTCTCCGCCGCAGTGGGGCCGGCGGCCGGGCGCGTCGCCTCTTCCTGGTCCGGTGCGCCCTCACCGGCAAGCTGCGTCCCGAGCGCCTCGTTCTCGGCCTCGAGCGCCGCGATCTTGTCGGCCAGCGCCTTCTGCTTCTTGAGGCTCGCGTTCCGCGCCTCGAGCGCCGCGAGCTGAGCGCGCAGTTCCTTCTCGTTCATCTGGTTCGCCTCTCCCGTGCTCGCTGCCCCATGCACTCTCCTGCGGCCCGACCGGCCGCTTCAACGCGAAGGGCGGCCCCGGCGGGCCGCCCTTCGCGAATCGATCGATGTCTCGGTGACGCTCAGTCCTTGGCGTGCTTCTCGGTGCCGAAGGCCTGCTTGAGCTCCTCTTCCTGCTCGTGCGAGAGGTTGGAGCGCACCAGCTTGGCGTTGGTGCCCTGCACGGCGGCGAGGAACTTGTCCTCCGTCATCTGGCCGATGACGAGGAACCAGCCGGCCTTGCCCGGCGGCACCGCGTCGCCCATCTGCTCGAGCACCTGCTTGTCGATGCCCGTCTTGCCCATCTTGCCGAAGAGGGCGCCCATGCCGGCGCCGATGGCGAGGCCGAGGAACGGCATGAAGAAGAGCAGGCCGAAGAGTATGCCCCAGAAGGCGCCGCCGAGAGCCCCCGCGCCGACCAGCTTGGTGTCGTGCTTGACGTGCGGCTTGCCGTCCTCGTCGCGGACGACCATGGCGGCATCCTGCAACTGCACGATCATGTCCTTCTGCAGCGCCGCAAGCGTGACCCCGAAGTCGTCGGCCGCGGCCTCGTTATCGAATCCCAGGACCATCAGTTCGCTCATCTGCACTCCTTGTCGCTCTCGCCGTACATGGCACCGTGCCCGCACGTCGCACGGGCCAGGCTGACCAGGATGCTACCCCATCGGCGTGAACCGGACACCTGCGACGTGACCACATGGTCAGCCCAGGGCATGGCGTGGCGAACGGCCCGGCCGGGCGAGGCCGGGCTCAGCGAAAGGCGCCGGGCGCATCCTTGACGGCCTGGCCGAGGATGCGTCTGGCGTTCACGCTCTTGATGTGCGAGCCGTCGTAGAAATCCTCCGGCGTGCCGCCGAACGACTCGATCTCCGTGTAGTCGAGCAGATGGAAGTCGTACTCGTCCTCCAGGCTGCGCAGGTACTCGGTGAAGGCGTCGGCCTTGGCCTGCCAGCCCACCTCGCGAAAGGCGGCGAGCACCGTCGGGTGATACGGCATGATCACCAGCGCCGGCTCGACGCCGTGCAGATTGAACAGGCGAAGCGTGCGCTCGAAGTACCGCCGGGCGCGAGTCTGCGCGTAGGCCGACGGAGTCGCGGCTCGGGGCACCATCCGCGCCAGGTAGATCCGCAGGGACTCCTCGAGCCCGACTCCCCGGTCCTCCCGCTGGTCGTAGCTGTTGCGGAGCAGGGATCCGCGGCCGCTGTACTCGTGGTCCCACTGCACGCCCGGCATCGTCGACTTCGTTCCGAGGGCGCGCTGGGCCGCGACCAGCTCGGCCGGCAGGAACCGCGTGAGGCGCTCCTCGCCGAGCAGCCCCGGGTGTAGCGGCGAGTCGGCGAGCGTCGTCACCTGCAGCGCCCAGATGCAGCGGAGCTTGACCTCCGGAGCGCGCCAGAAGAGGTGGCGTGTGATCGCGTAGGCGTCCTCGGGCCGCGAGTTCTGCAGAGCGAAGTTGAAGGCCGGCAGGCCGGTGAGCCGCTCGGCCACCGAAGGCTCGAACCGCTGCGCCCGCGAGCCGCCGAAGATGACGAGCTCCGGCGGCGCCGGCAGGAGCTCCAGCCGGTCGCACTTGTAGGTGCGGTCGTACAGCGGCGGGACCACACCCCCGCGCCGGATGGCGCCGGCCTCCGGCGTCACCACGAAGGCGCCGAAGACGACGCTCGCGAGCGCGGCGAGCGCGATCGCGCGAGCGATGACGATGCCTGTCACGTGCGAGTGCATCCCTCGATGGTACGACGACCGGCGCCGCAGACAAAGCCGCGGCCGGGTACTGGCAGCCGCACCGAGGCAGGACGTAGACTGTCCGGATACAGCGAACGGGGAGTGCAGGTGGCCGACGAGCAGGGGTTCACGTACAAGAAGGCCGGCGTCGACGTCGAGGCGGGCAACCGCGCCGTCGACCTGATGAAGCAGCGGCTCAAGAGCACGAAGAACCCTCTCGTGCTCGGCGGCCTCGGCGGGTTCGGCGGCGCCATGCGCCTGCCGCGCCTCAAGGACCCCGTCCTCGTCGCCGGCACCGACGGCGTCGGCACCAAGATCGAGATCGCCCGCCGCGTCGGCCGACTCGACACCATCGGCATCGACCTCGTGGCGATGAGCGTCAACGACGTCTCGGCCTGCGGCGCCGTGCCTCTCTTCTTCCTCGACTACCTCGTCGTCGGCTCCGTCGTGCCCGAAGAGGTCGCCGACATCGTCACCGGCGTCGACCAGGGCTGCCTGCTCGCCCAGTGCGTCCTCCTCGGCGGCGAGACGGCCGAGCATCCGGGGCAGTTCCCCGACGGAGACTTCGACATGGCGGGCTTCGCCGTCGGCCTCGCCGAGCGCGACGAGCTCTGGGGTCCACATCTGGTCGAAAACGGTGACGTGCTCGTCGGCATCGACTCGAGCGGCGTGCACAGCAACGGCTTCAGCCTCATCCGCCACCTGCTGGCCGAACACGCGATCGACCTGGACAGCAACTTCATCGGCCAAGGCGGGGGCGTCGGTCTCTGCATCACGCCGAAGGAGGGATTCGGGGCCTGCTACGACCCGCGCTCGACCGTCGGCGACGTGCTGCTCACGCCGACGGCCATCTACAGCCCCGTGCTGCACGACCTCGGGCACGCCGGCGGCGTGCACGCCGCCGCCCACATCACCGGCGGCGGCTTCCCCGACAACGTCGGCCGCGCCGTGCCGGGCGACCTGGCCACCGTCATCGACCTCGCGACCTGGACACCGAGCCCGCTGTTCGGCTGGCTCCACGGACTCGGCGTTCACCGCCCAGAGATGCTGAAGACCTTCAACTGCGGGCTCGGCATGGTCGTCGTGATGGATCCGGACCACGTGGAGAAGAACCTCATGATCCTCGAGAAGGCCGGCCACGCCGCGCGCGTCGTCGGAGAGGTCGTCCCCCGCGGCGACGGACCCGCCGTCACGTACAGCGGAGAGCTCCGCGTATGAGGCCGATCGACCTGCTCGGCTGCGGAGCGCTCAACCTCGATCTGATCTACCGCCTGCCCCCCAGCTTCCCGCTCTGGGACGAGTTGGGGCCGCCGGGCGGTGAGCACATGATGGACGCCGCAGTGCGAAGAGCGGTCGACGAGGCGCTGGCGCACGTCGCCCCGTCACGAGCCGGCGGCGGCCAGGCGTCCAACAGCGTGCACGCCCTGGCCCGCCTGGGATACAGAGCCGCGATGATCGGCCGCGTGGGCGACGACGACGACGGCCTCTTCCTGCTGGGCGAACTGGATCCGGCCGATGCCCGGCTGGTCCACAGGGAGGGCGAGACCGGCCGGGTCTACGTTCTGCTGGACGAGCGGGGCGAGCGCCGCAACCTGGTGTGGCCGGCGGCGAACGACGCCTTCTCGCCGGCCGACCTCCCCAGGCGCCTGCCGCGCACCCGCTGCGCCCTCTTCACCAGCTTCGTCGGAGACGCGCCGCTCGAGGCCCAGCTGGCGCTGCTCGAGCGGCTCCCCGCCGACGTCGAGGTCGGCTTCGACCCGGGCGAGATCTACGCGCGCAAAGGCGTCAAGCGCTTTCTTCCGATCCTGCAGCGCTGCGCCTACCTCTTCTCGACCGAGACCGAGCTCGAGATGCTCTGCGGCCTCTCGCTGCCCGAGTCGATCGACTTCCTCCTCAACACCGGAGTGGGCCTCGTGATCGTCAAGATGGGCAGCCGGGGAGCCCGGCTCGTCGGCCGCCGCGTCGACCTCTACGTGCCGCCGCTGCCGGCCGAGGTGGTTGACGTCACCGGCGCCGGCGACCTGTTCGCCGCCGGCTTCATCGCCGGGATGCTCGAACAGGTCGGCCTCGAGAGCGCCGGGCGCCTGGCCTCCTGGGCGGCGAGCCGCGGCATCACCGGTCTCGGTCGAAGCGCCTACCCCGACGCCGAGGCGTGGGGCCGGCGCCTTGCCGAGGAGCGCGGGGAAGAGGAGCCGGCCGCGGATGGGCCGGGTGGGGCATGACCCGCGACGAGGCGGGCTCATGAGGATCGGCTGGCTCTCCAGCGGCCGCGACCAGGCCGCCGCCAATCTCCTCACCGACATCGTCGCGCGGGCGCAGCAGGACGGCGTCCCGCTCGAGATCGGGGCGGTCTTCAGCGACCGCGAGCGCGGGGAGGCCCCCGAGAGCGACCGCTTCATCGACCTCGTCGAACGGCTCGACCTGCCGCTCGTCACCTTGTCGAGCGCCGCCAGCTGGGTCGAGGCGCAGAAGCTCGGTGTCTCCCGCTCCACGTGGCGCGAGGAGTATCACCGCGGCGTCACGGACCTGCTCGTGCCGCACCGCCTCGGCGTGCTGGTCATGGCCGGCTACATGCTCGTCGCCAGCCCGGCCATGTGCCGCAAGTTCGCCATCCTTAACCTCCATCCGGCCCTGCCGGGCGGACCCACCGGCACTTGGCAGGAGGTCATCTGGCAGCTCCTCGGCGACGAGGCCGACGCGACGGGCGCGATGGTCCACCTGGCGACCGCGCAACTCGACCGCGGTCCCGTCGTCAGCACCTTCCGCTTCTCCCTCCGCGGCGACGACTGGGACCCGCTGTGGCGGGGGTTCCGCGAGAAGCGCGAGATGCAGAGCGTGGCGGAGATCGCCGCCGCGGAGGGCGAGGCCGAGCCGCTGTTCGCCGAGATCCGCCGCCGCGGCGAGATCCGCGAGATACCGCTGCTCTACCAGACGCTGCGCCAGTTCGCCGAGGGCCGGCTCAACACCTCCAGCGGCTGCGTGTTCGCCGAGTCGGTCCGGCTGCCGCTCGACCTCACGGAGCTGGTCGACGAGGAGGTCCGGCAGCGATGAGCGCCGGTCGCGTCTACGTCACCGACTGCGAGGGTCCGCTCACCAAGAACGACAACGCCCAGGAGCTCGCGGAGCGCTTCATCCCCGAGGGAGCCGAGCTCTTCGCCCGGCTCAGCCGCTACGACGACTTCCTCGCCGACGTGCGCCGTACGCCCGGCTACAACGCCGGCGACACGCTGCGCCTGCTGCCGCCGTTCCTCAAAGCGTTCTACGCCAGCGACGAGGACGTCGAGCTGTTCAGCGCCGAGGGCGTCCTGCTGGTGCCCAAGGCCCTCCAGACCATCGCCGCCGTCACCGCGGTACTGCCCGTCTACATCATCTCGACCTCGTACACGCCGTATCTCAAGGCTCTCTGCGAACTGGCCGCGTTCCCACTGGACCATGTGCGCTGCACCGACCTGAGCCTCGACGCCTGGGAGATGCCCGAGGCTGAGGCCGCCTGGCTGCGCGAAGCCGCGGAGCAGGTGCTCGCCCGGCCGGTGATCGACATCCCGGAGGGAGCGGCCGGCGAAGGCGACCTCACGCCCGGCGACGGCGCGACGGTGGCCGAGCTCGACGACCTCTTCTGGGCGCGCATGGACGGCCGCGTGAGCGGCGAGATGGTGGCCGCCGTCCGCCCCGTGGGCGGTGGCCAGAAGCTCGCGGCGCTCGAGGCGATCGTCGCGGCCGAGAGCGTCGCCGGGCGGGACGTGATGTACGTCGGCGACTCGATCACCGACGCACCGGCGCTGGAGGCCGTCCGGTCCTGGAGCGGCGTCTCGCTCAGCTTCAACGGCAACGGGTACGCGCTGGCGGCCGCCGAGTTCGCCGCCGCCGGCCCCGACGCCGAAGTGCAGGCGCGGCTGGCGCAGGCGTTCGCGGAGGGCGGCCGCGACGCCGTGACCGCGGCCGTGCGCGCCTGGCCGAAGCCGAAGAAGGGTGTGCGCCCGGCCGGCCGGGCTCGCGCACGCGTAGGCATCGTCTCTGAAGAGTGTGCCGCGCTCACCGAGGCATCCGCCGCCACGCGGCGTCTGGTCCGCGGTGAGCGCGTGGCTCGCCTCGGCTGAACGAGCCGCCGCCATGCCGCCGCCGGCCGTCTCGCCGCACCCCGCCGACCCGAAAGGTCCCCGTGCCCTCGCCGGTCCCCTCTGACGCGCTCGTCCTCGACGAGGTCGTCGTCTGGGAGTGGGACGCCCGGGCGCGCACCCGGCTGCCCATCCTCACCGACGTCTCCTGGACGGTCGCCGGCGGAGAGCAGTGGGCCGTGCTCGGGCCCAACGGCGCCGGCAAGTCAACGCTGCTGGACGTCGCCGCCGGCAGGCGGCACCCCAGCCGCGGGTGTGTGAGCATCCTCGGCGAGACGGTGGGCCGCGTCGACCTCCGCGCCCTCCGCGAACGCATCGGGCACGTCGACGTCAAGACGGAGGAGGCCTTTTCGCCGCGTCGCAGCGCCCTCGAGGTCGTCCTCACCGGAGCGACCGGCACGATCCAGGTGCTCCCGGAGCGCATCGACGACGAAGCCCTGGACCGCGCCTCCCAGCTGCTCGAACAGCTGGGCTGCGCACCCGTCGCCTCCCACCCGTTCGCGTCGTGCTCGCAGGGCGAGCGCCGCCGCGTGCTGCTGGCGCGCGCGCTCATGCGGCGGCCGCCGCTCCTGCTGCTCGACGAGCCCGCCGACGGGCTCGACCTGCCCGGGCGCGAAGCGCTGCTCGCCGCGCTCTCCTCGCTCGCCGGGGAGCGTGACGCCCCCGCCGTCGTCCTCGTCACGCACCACCTCGAGGAGCTGCCGCCGAGCATCACCCACGCTCTGCTGCTGCGAGACGGGCGCGTGAGCGCCTGCGGCGCCGCGCCCAGCGTCCTCACCGAAGAACCGCTGAGCGCGTGCTTCGGCGTGCCCGTCACGGTCGCGCGCTCCGGCGGCCGCTGGGCCGCGCGCGCCCTGCCCCACTGGTAGCTTCCCGGCGATCCACCGGCGGCCGGACAGCACGCGTGAGCCGCCGTCCGTCGCTCCGCCCTTACGCGCGTACGTTGACCGGCCGGGGCCGGCACCCGTACCGTACTTTGTAAGCCTTACGTAGTACAGTCCCGGCACCGCCCGAGGAGGACGCCATGCCCGTCGCCGAAGAGACCACCTCGCGCCGCGCCGCCCTGACCCGCGAGCGCATCGTGGAGCTCGCTCTGGAGATCATCGACGAGGACGGTCTCGAGGCCCTCAACATGCGCCGGCTCGCCGCGGGCGCCGGCGTCAAGCCCATGAGTCTCTACCACCACTTCCCCAACAAGGGCGCGATCCTTGACGCGGTGGGCGAGAAGATCGCCGCGGCGGCGCTCGGAGCCTCGCCGCCGCATCCGCGCTGGCAGAGCCGCGTACGCCGGCTCTTCATGGGCCTGCACGCGCTCGCCGAGGCGCACCCGCGGGCGCTGCCGCTCATCTCCGCGGCCGTGGTGCACACGCCCAGCGGCCGTCGCTGGATGGAGGAACTGATGGGCACACTCCTCGAGGCGGGCTTCAGCGAGAACCGCGCCGCGACCGTCTACCACGTGCTCGGCGCGTACACGCTCGGCCTGGGCTACGCGAGGATGCTGGGCGACGAGGTGCGGACCTCGGACATCGTCGCCCAGCTCGTCGGCCACTGGGCCGACTACCCGAACATGATGCGCGTCGGCATGCGGCTCGCGGTCTGGGACCGGCCGGGCGAGTTCGAGACCGGCCTGGACGTACTGCTCGCACACTTCGCGGGGCGGCCGGGAGGGCAGGCATGAGTGGCGAGGCTCCGGCGGAGGCGGCGCAGGCCCGCAGGGCCCCGCTGCGCCGCCGGCCGTCAGGTCGCCCACTCCGGGTCAAGATGATCAGCCCGGCCAAGACGGCCGCGGACAGCCGCTACTGGCGGAGCATCAAGTACTCGCTGTTCCCGCCGCTCGGCCTCGCGACCCTGGCCGGCTACCTCGGCCCGGACGACGAGGTCGACCTGCAGGACGAGCACGTCGAGGAGCTGCGCCTCGACGACGAGCCCGACCTCGTCGTCATCGAGGCGTACATCACCTCCGCCGGGCGCGCCTACCGCTACGCCGACCACTACCGCGCACGGGGCGCCTACGTCTGCCTCGGCGGCCTGCACCCGACGAGCATCCCGGAGGAGGCCGCCCGGCACGCCGACAGCGTGTTCTGCGGGCCGGGCGAGGACACCTGGCCGGCGTTCCTGCGGGACTTCCGGGCCGGACGCCCCAAGCCTCTCTACCGCTCGACCGAGCGCACTCTGGACGGGCTCCCGCCGGCGCGCCGCGACCTCATCAAGCGCGAGCGGTACCTGGTGCCCAACTCGCTCGTGGTCAGCCGCGGCTGCCCGCACGTCTGCGACTTCTGTTACAAGGAAGCGTTCTTCCGCGGCGGCAGGTCCTTCTATGTGCAGGCGGTCGACGATGCCCTCGCCGAGATCGACCGCCTGCCCGGCCGGCACCTCTACTTCCTCGACGACAACCTGTTCGGCAGCCCGCCCTTCGCCGAAGCGCTCTTCGACGGCCTCAAGGGGATGGGCAGGCTGTGGCAGGCGGCCGGGACGGTGGAGGCGGTGCTCCGCCCCGGCCTGCTCGAGAAGGCGGTCGAGGCGGGTCTGCGGAGCCTCTTCATCGGATTCGAGACACTCAGCGAGGCGAACCTGCGCGGCGCCGGCAAGACGCAGAACCTGGGCGGTGCGGGTGCGGCCGTCGGCCTTGCGGCCGACCGCCCGAGCGGCGGAGCGTCCGGCGCGCCGCCCTACGACGCCGCCGTCAGGCGGCTGCACGACCTCGGCGTGATGGTCAACGGCGCCTTCGTCTTCGGCATGGACCACGACGACCCGTCTGTGTTCTCGCGCACGGTGGAGTGGGCGCTGAGCCGTGGCATCGAGACGGCCACGTTCCACATCATGACTCCGTACCCCGGCACGCGGCTGGAGGCGCGGCTCGCGGCGGAGGGCCGCATCACGAGCCGTGACTGGGATCTGTACGACACGCGGCACGCCGTGTTCACCCCGGCCGGCATGACGGCGGAGCAGCTCGAAGCCGGCTACTGGAACGCCTACCGGGAGTTCTACCGCTGGCGCAACATCCTGCGCGCGTCCTTCGCCCACGGCGACCTGCGCGAGCACGCGCGCCACCTCGCCTACACGAGCGGGTGGAAGAAACTCGAGCCGGTGTGGGACTGGGCCATCCGCAGCGGCCAGGTGCACCGCTTTCTGCCGCTGCTCGAGACGATCCTCGACCGCTTCGGCAGCGGCGGCGGGGCGATGCCGGGCCGGCTGCGCCGTCCGGCGGTCGTCCTCGATGCAGTCCGGCCGGGATTCTCCTGAGCATCCGCCGTCGCTTGTGCCCTTCATACTGCCGGGTTCATATAACGGCGTGCGGCTGCCGATGAAGGGGCAAGCAGCACGAAGCGGCGCGCCGCGCGGGGGGAGTCGCGGGCGCCAGAAGGCCACGCCCGGAGGAGGAGCCACATGCCAGGTCTCGATCAGCCGCCACTGCGCACGCTCATCGTGCACGACGAGCTCGCGGGAGAATCGGCGGAGACGCGCGCGCTCACCGCCCTCGTCGCAGCGCTGGAGGACCTGGGCATGGACGTGGTGCTCGCCTTCTCCGCCGACGACGGCGAGGCGGTCGTCCGCTCCGATCCCGGGCTCGACGTCGTCCTCGTCGACTGGGACCTCTCTGGAGCGACGCGGCACACCGAGGCGCTGGTGCGCTTCATCCGCGAGCGCAACGAGCATCTGCCGCTCAGCCTGATGACGGAGCGCACGTCGCTCGGTGCGATCCCCGTGGACGTCACGCGCCGCATCGACGAGTACATCTACCTGCTGGACGACACGCCGGACTGGATCGCCGGCCGGCTGCGCGACGCCGGCGCCCGCTACCGCGCCTCCGTCATCCCGGTCATGTTCCGCGCGCTCATGGACTTTGCGCAGACGCACGAGTACTCGTGGCACACGCCGGGGCACGAGGGCGGCGCGGCGTTCCGCAAGTCGCCCACCGGCCGCGCCTTCTACGACTTCTTCGGCGAGCAGACGTTCCGCTCCGACCTCTCCGTCTCGGTCGGGGAGCTCGGCTCCCTCCTCGACCACTCCGGCCCCATCGGAGCCGCGGAACGCGACGCCGCGCGCATCTTCAACGCCGACATGACCCTCTTCGTCACCAACGGCACGTCGACGTCCAACCGCGTGGTGCACCAGGCGACGGCGGTGGCCGGCGACGTGGTCGTCGACGACCGCAACGCGCACAAGTCGATGGAGCAGGCCGACACGATCACGCACGTGATCCCCGTGTACATGATCCCGTCGCGGAACCGTTACGGGATCATCGGCCCCATCCCGCCGGCGGAGATGACGAGGGAGGCGATCGCCGCCAAGGTCGAGGCGTCGCCGCTCGCGCCGGACGGCGCGGAGCCCGTCATCGCCATGGTCACCAACTCCACGTACGACGGCCTGCTGTACCACGTGCCCACGGTGAACGAGGTGCTCGGCTCCCACGTCGACCGCATCCACTACGACGAGGCGTGGTACGGCTACGCCGCCTTCAACCCCATCTACGACGAGCGCCACGCGATGCACCGCGGCGAGCGCGAGCAGGACGGTCCGACGACCTTCGCGACGCAGTCGACGCACAAGCTGCTGGCGGCACTGTCGCAGGCGTCGTACATCCACGTGAGGAACGGTCGCCGGCCAATAGACCTCCCGCGGCTGAACGAGGCCTTCATGATGCACGCCTCCACCTCGCCGCTGTACGCCATCATCGCCTCCAACGACGTCGCCGCGCGCATGATGGAGGGACACGGCGGTTTCGTCCTCACCGACGAGGCGATCCGCGAGGCCGTCGCCTTCCGCCAGACGGTCGCCCGGACGGGGCGTGACCTCGGCGACGACTGGTTCTTCCGCTGCTGGCAGCCCGACGAGGTCGCGGACGTCGAGACGGGGGCGAAGGTGGCGTTCGCCGACGCCCCCGCCGACCTGCTGGCGACGCGCCCGGAGCCCTGGACCCTGCATCCGGGCGACACCTGGCACGGGTTCGACGGTCTCCCCGACGGCTACGCCATGCTCGACCCGATCAAGGTGACCGTCCTGACGCCCGGCATGGGCGACGACGGCGACCTGCTCGAGAAGGGCATCCCGGCGATGCTGGTGACCGCGTACCTCGACCAGCACGCCTCGATCGTCGTGGAGAAGACGCAGGACTACTCGATCCTCTTCCTCTTCTCGATGGGCGTGACGAAGGGCAAGTGGGGCTCGCTCCTCACCACGCTCTTCGACTTCAAGCGCGACTACGACCGCAACGCGCCGCTCGAGGCGGTGCTCCCGGCGGCCTTCGCCGCCGACCCGGAGACGTACGGCGGCAAGGGCCTGGCGGACCTCGCGCACGCGATGCACGAGACCCTGCGCGAGACCGGGCAGATGCAGGCCATGCAGGCGGCGTTCTCCACGCTCCCCGCGCCGGTGATGAAGAACGCCGACGCGTTCGCCCACGTGGTCCGCGGGACGGTCGAGAAGGTGAAGGTGGACGACCTCGCGGGCCGCACCGTGTCGATGGGCGTCGTCCCGTACCCGCCGGGCATCCCGCTGCTCATGCCCGGCGAGAACGCCGGCGCCGCCGACGGCCCCTTCCTCCGCTACCTGAAGGCGCTGCAGGAGTTCGACCGGCGCTTCCCGGGGTTCGAGCACGACCTCCACGGCGTCGAGCACGAGGACGGCGACTACGTCGTCTACGCCGTCCGGGAGGGGTGACCGACATGGCCGACGCCAACGGCAAGGGCGGCGCCGCCCGCAAGGTGACGCTCGGCGTGTTCGCCCTCGGCATGATCGAGGTCACGGCGGTGCTGAGCATCCGCAACTACCCGTCGATGGCGGAAGAGGGCTGGTCGATGATCGGCTGGTACGTGCTCGCGCTGCTCCTCTTCTTCCTGCCGCTCTCGCTGGCCGGCGCCGAACTGGCGACCGGCTGGCCCAAGGGCGGCGGCGTGTACGCCTGGGTCCGCGAAGCGTTCGGCGAGCGCAACGGCTTCATCGCCATCTGGAGCGAGTGGACCGAGAACGTCGTCTGGTTCCCGACCGTGCTCTCCTTCATCTCGGGTACCTTCGCCTACGCGTTCTCCGCGAGCCTCGGCAACAACGCCCTGTACAACGTCGTCGTCATGCTCTCGGTGTTCTGGGGCGTGACGGCGCTCAACTTCTTCGGCGAGAGATACAGCAGCGCGATCAGCACCTGGGGCGGCATCTTCGGCGTCATCGTGCCCTCGGCCGCGCTCGTCGTGCTCCTCATCGCGTACATCGCCGAGGGCAACGCGCCGGTCGTGCCGTTCTCGGCCGGCGCGATGCTGCCGACGCTGGATCTCAGCACGCTGCCCTTCGTCGCGACCGTCATCCTGCTGTTCGCCGGTATGGAGATGGCCGGCTTCCACGCGCTCGAGACGCGGGATCCCGGGCGTGACTTCCCGCGCGCGATCCTGCTCTCGGCGACGGTCATCTTCGGCCTGTCCGTGCTCGGCACGCTGGCGATCCTCTTCACCGTGCCGGGCAAGGACCTCAGCCTCGCGGCCGGTGTCATCCAGGCCATCGAAGTCATGCTCGACAAGATCGGCGTCGGGTGGCTGACCGCCCCCATGGCGGTCCTCATCGCCGTCGGCTCGATCGCCCAGCTGAGCACCTGGCTCGGCGGCCCGGCCAAAGGCCTCGGCGTGGCCGCCGCCCAGGGCGATCTGCCGCCCGTCTGGCGGCGGCACAACCGGCATCAGTCGCCGGTCGCCGTGCTCCTGATCCAGGCGGTCATCTCGTCGCTGTTCGCCCTCGCCTTCGTGCTGCTGCCCTCCGTCAACGCCGCCTACTGGGTGCTCTCGGCCGTGACGACGGAGGTGCTCATCGTCATGTACTTCTTCATGTTCGCGGCGGTCATCAAGCTGCGCTACACGCAGCCGGACACGCCGCGGGCGTATCGCATCCCCGGCGGCAAGGCGGGCGTCTGGACGGTCGGCGGCGTCGCCATCGTGGCGCTTGCGTTCTCGTTCATCGTCGGGCTCCTACCGCCCTCGGTCGTCCAGGGCATCGGGACGGCTCCCTACGTGATCCTGCTCCTGGTGCTCTCCCTGGGGCTGTCCGTGGGAGCGCCGCTCGTGGTGTGGCTGTTCCGAAAGCCCGCGTGGGTCGCCCCCAACGCCGCCGCCTACCTCGAGACCGGGGAGGACTCGGCCGCGGGGCCGGACACCACCCCGGGACAGGGGGGTGCGCCATGACGACACGGCTTCGCATGCCGGCGCTCCTGCTCGCCGTCGTCGTCCTTGCGGCTCTCCTGGCGGCCTGCGGCCACAGCGATTTCACCGCGACCGGCCCCGACATCCCCGCGATCGCCGGCGCCGCCGGCGGCGAGGTGACGGCACAGGGAACGGCTCCCAACCGCCACCCGGGCGGGGCCGAGGCGTCCTGGTACGTCGTCTCCCGGGCGGGGACGCAGGAGGAGGACCTCCTCGTCGGCGTCCTGCCCTTCGAGTCGCGCGAGGCGCGCGACGCCGCCTTCACCCGGATGCAGCACCAGACCAACCGTCTGACCCACTCGGTGGTCCTCACGTGGGGCGAGTCGGTGGTCCGGATGAGCCGCATCCGGGATCGCGGCCTGCTCGGCGACCTCGTGCGCGAGCTCGAGACGTCCGGCGCGCGCTGAGACCGCTGCTCTCAGGCGGGTGACGCGGCCGGCGCATGAGACTCCCCATCCGGCGGTAGACTCCGGGTAAGGGAATCAGTAGCTCGTAGTACGACACTGGAGGTCGACATGGACATCTCCGACAAGGCGAAGCAGATGGCCGACGACGCGACGGCGAAGGCCAAGGGCGCCGCAGGCGACCTGCGCGAGAAGGCCGGGCCGGCCATCGACAAGGCGAAGGCCAAGGCCGGCGAGATGAGCGAGAAGGCCAAGCCCACCACCGACCGGGCGAAGAAGGAAGCGGCTGAGCTGCTCGAGAAGGCCAAGAAGGAAGCGGCCGAATTGATCGAGAGGGCCAAGAGAGAGGCGGCCGAACTCATCGAGAAGGCCAAGAAAGAGGCGGCCGAACTCATCGAGAAGGCCAAGGAGAAGGCCGGCAAGTAGGCGGCGGCGCGGCGCGCGACCCGGGAGGTCACCGTGGGATTCTACGACAAGGCGAAGCAGATGGCCGGAGAGACCGCCGCCAAAGCCAAGGAGGCGGCCGCCGACCTTCAGGAGAAGGCCAAGCCGGCGATCCAGAAGGCCGAGCAGGAGTTCGACAAGCTCGATGAGAAGATGCAGCCCACCTTCGACAAGGCCAAGCAGGAAGCGGCCGAGCTGGCCGGCAAGGCCAAGCAGAAGCTGAGCGAGTAAGCGCGTGGAGGGCGACGCCCTCGCCCCGGGCCCGGACGGCAGGCAGCGCTGCTTCTGGGCCGTCGGCGGCGCCCCCGAGTACGTCGCCTACCACGATGACGAGTGGGGCCGGCCGATCCTGGAAGACGACGGACTGTTCGAGCGCCTCACCCTGGAGGCGTTCCAGTCCGGGCTGTCGTGGCTCACGATCCTGCGCAAGCGGCCGGGGTTCCGGACGGCGTTCGCGGGCTTCGACGTCGCCGCCGTGGCCGGCTTCGGCACGGCGGACACGGCGAGACTGCTGGCCGACGCCGGCATCGTCCGCAACCGGCTCAAGATAGAGGCGGCGGTCGCCAACGCCCACGCCGCCCTGCATGTGATCGAAGAGCACGGGTCGCTGGCGGCGTACTTCTGGCGCTTCCGGCCGGAGGCGCACGAGGCGCCGGAGTCGCGGGCCGACTTCGCCGCCGCGAGCCCGGAATCCACCGCGCTCGCCAAGGATCTCAAGCGGCGCGGCTTCCGCTTCGTCGGCCCGACGACCGTCTACTCGCTCATGCAGGCGGCCGGCATCGTGAACGACCACGCCGCAGGCTGCTGCGTCCGCGGCGAGGTCGCGACCGAGCAGAGGAAGGCGGCGACGCGCTTCGCCTGAGGCCGCCCCGCGGCACGCCCCGCTACGCGTCGGCGCCCTCGTCCCCCGAGTCGCCGTGCACCCAGACCGTTTGCTGCGGGAAGGGTATGACGATGCCGGCCTCGTCAAAGGCCTCCTTGAGGCGCGCGCGCAGCGCGCGCCCGACCATCCACTGCTCGCCCGGCCGCGTCTTGACGGCGAGACGCAGCACGATCGCGCTGGGGCCGAACTGCTCGACGCCCCAGAGCTCGGGCTCCTCGATGATCGTCGCGCCGGGCGCCTGCGCTCGCCACTCCTCGCCGGCGACCCGCTTGATGACCTCGGACGCGTGGGCGATGTCGGTGTCGTAGGCGACCTCGACGTCGAGCACGATGCGCGACCAGAGCTGCGACTGGTTGCCGACGCGGCGCACCTCGCCGTTGGGGACGTACCAGACGGTCCCGTCGATGTCGCGCAGGATCGTGACCCGCAGCGTGACCTTCTCGACCGTGCCTGTGGCCTCACCGACGTCGATGACGTCACCCACACCGAACTGATCCTCCATGAGCATGAAGGCGCCGCTGAGGAAGTCCTTGACGAGGCTCTGGGCGCCGAAGCCGAGCGCCACGCCGGCGATGCCGGCCCCGGCGATCAGCGGCCCGATGTTGACGCCGAGCTCGGCCA
>CAYTRM010000013.1:0-6168 GCA_964440225.1 uncultured Thermoleophilia bacterium
TGACTCAGGGTCAGCACTTTGTCATTGCTGGGTCCTCCCGCGAACGAAATCCTTGCGTCACGGAAGATGATCGGGCTTGTGCTGGACCCTTCGGCGGTCAACTGCTTGAAGATCTGAAGCGAGGAGCCAGTGTTGCCCACAACCTCGACTCCGGGCTCAACAGCCAAGATACCGCCGACTTGAACCGTGCCATTCAGCGTGTAGGGCGAGCCGGCCAAGGTCAGCGTTAGGTCCCCGGCGTGGATACCTGAGAGCTCGGTAGCAGATGCCGTGCGAGTTAGCCCCGGGCTCAAGAGGACGGCTGCACAGACGGCCATGAGTACTGTGACTCGTCGTATTCCGTCCCCTCGATTCACGGCCCTAAGAGCATTGGCGGTTCTGACCCCGAATAGCCCCATCGACTGCTCCCCTCCAAAACCCCATTGAACCTTTTTCCCCCAAGGCACGTGACCGCGCGCCTCTGCGGCACTCACGTTATCGACAAAGGGAACCCAAATCCACAGGCAGCCGGCGAAAACGGAGACCGAAGCGACCGAAGAGACTTCGCGCAAGTTGGTGATGGGGAGGGGTTGCAGCCGTGGTTGCGGCCAGTCGCTGCGCCGCTTCGTCTCTTGCGTCTTGAGGGAGGCTACGGAGAATCCGTAGGCCGTGCAAGGGCGGCGCTCTCCCAGCTGAGCTAGCGGCCCACGAGGGGGACAAGTATAGCGCGCGCCTATCGCCGGGCGACCGCAGGGGGTCGGCCGGGTCGCAGCAACGGTTGCCGGCGCTGTCTTGCCGCGACGCATTGGCGAGCCAAGATCCGCTTGTTCGCATCACCCGTAATGGGTCCACATCCTGAGCACCTTGACGGTGCGCTCGTCGGCGAGCACCTGATACACGAGGCGGTGCTGGATGTTGATGCGCCGCGAGTAGGCGCCGGCAAGGTCGCCGACCAGCTTCTCGAACGGCGGCGGCGACTGGAACGGGTCGGCCTCGAGGACCACTAGCAACTCCTGCGCCTTCGGTTTGAGGCCGGCCGCGGCGAGCTTCTTCGCGTCCTTGCGCGCCTGCTTCGTGAAGAGTAGTCGCCAGCTCACCAGTCGAGCTCGCCCTCGAGCTCATCGGCGGGGGCCGCCATGCCCTCCAGGATGGACTCGCGCATGCCCGGTATCGAGACCAGGTAGAGCGTCTCCTGCACGGCGCGCCAGTCCTCCTCCGAGACGAGCACGGCGTTGCCGCGCTTGCCGGTGATCTGCACCGGCTCGTGCGAGCGCGCGACATCGTCGAGGAGCTGGTAGAGCCGCTTGCGCGCTTCTGTGGCGCTCATGGTCGTCATCGCTGACCTCCTAAGACGTACGAGAAAACGTACGCGTCTGGACACTCGATGTCAAGTACGCAGCCACGAGCCTGGGAGTGCGCGAAAGACATGACGGAGGACGGGGGCCGTGAGTGGCGGGCGGGACCAAAGCGACAGTGGCCATGCCGTCAGGGCGCGTCCAGACAGCTCCATATCCTCTCGACCTCACCGCGGAAGCTGTTACTCCTTGACCGTGGCGATCTTCGACCGCACGGGGATGTTCGTGGAATCCAACCCCGGCGTCTGGCCGTGCAGGTCGAACTCGAGCTTCACCTGCGGCCGGAAGATCAGGCAGTGCGTGGAGCCGCCGAAGTGGAACATGCCGAGTTGGTCGCCTTTGCTCACCTGTTGTCCCACCGACACGGTGATCTCGTTCGAGGAGACCTCCGCCATGCCCACGAAGAGGACGGCCATGAGGCCGATGTCCGGATTGTCCGCTTCGATGAAGATCAATGCCCGGCTTGCGACCTGGGTGATGTAGCCCTGCGACTCGTTCGGACCCGCCGGATCGAATCCCTCAGACAGCGCTTCCGCATAGTACGACCCGTCGATCAGCTGGGTCTTCACGATCTTTCCGCTGACCGGACTATGCCAGCGGTGGTAGCTCAACGCGCTGAGAAAGGCCTGATAGACGGTGCCGCCTACGAACTGCCCGACGAGCGGATCGCCCGCCAGCATGTGGTACAGCGAGTACGGCTGCGACTTGATCCAGAATGTGTCGCTGCCCTTCACGTCCGTGGCGAGCCGATAGGGAGCCGACTCGCAGGAATTGGCGATGACCGCATCGTCCGTGGGGGAGGCCACCGGCCGCCGGCCTTCCCGGAACTGGCGGGTGAAGAAGTCGTCCCAGGAGGTGAATCCGTAGTAGGGCTGTTGCGGATCACACTGGAAGTCCTGGGCGAAGGTCGGCATCGCTGCTTTCGCGTCCCGGCCGAACCATCCGGTCTTGGGATCGTCGTTCAGAACATCTCGGGACTCGCTCGATTGCAGGAACTCGCCCCATTGATCCAGGATCTTCTTGAGCTGGCTGTTCACCTTCGGATTCAGGAAGACGGTCGTCCCGGCCGGAGTTCCCATGGGCCAGTCGATGATGGCGTTGATGGGAAAACCGACCAGGCCCGTCTTGTTGAATTCAGGGGCCTTTGCGATGATCTGGTTGATGAGTTGCAGCATGAGCCGGTAGTCCCTGATCTGGGGCTGGCCGGTGGGATCCTTCTGGTACTTGGGAGTCTTCGGAACCTGCTCGAACATCTGCGTGAACTGCATAAGGAGCTCTGGGTCGCTTTCGATCAGGTCCTTGAACTCCTGGACGACGGGCACGAGGGGTCGGGCTTCGGCGTCGGTCTCGAGGACGAGGTCTTCCACCCATTGATTCAGGACTACCTGGTCGGAGGGCTGCCACTCACCGACTTGGTAGGGAGTCGGCTCGTCGCTTGCCTGCGTGCTTGACTGCTGCTGCGCCGAACACCCTGAAGCTGACAGGAGCAGGAGCGCAGCACAGAGCAGAACCTTCAACGTGCGCGACATGCACCATCCTCCTCGTTGCGATTCAAGTGGTGGGTCACTGGGCGACCCCCGCCCGCTGTCTCTGCTGATCCTCTCAACTATCGACAGCGACGACGGCGAACGTGAGTGCGTTGCCGGCATGCACCACCGGCTTGTAGCTGACGCACGCTTCCCCGCATGCCCACCCTTCGATCTGCCGGCTGCGCTCGTGCGCACAGACTCCCGGGGCCGCGGGATCGCGGCTGCGCTTCTCCGACACGCCTTCGCCGCCTTTGTCACTCGAGGAAGTCCGCTCGGTCCTGCTGGTCGTCGACGCCGAGAACCCCACGGGCGCAACCGCTCTCTACAAGAGCGTGGGCATGAGCGTCGCGAAGCGATTCGACGTGTGGGAGCGCACGCTGGATCGAAGCTGGCAACGCACGAGGGAGACGCTGGCCGGCGGCGAGGCCGCTGAGACCGGTCGCGGTGGGAGTCCCTCGCGCGCTCGGCTAGCATGAGGCCATGCCGGACGCCCGCAAGAACCGTAGTCGCAGCAGAGGCGTCCTCGCCCTCGTCATCATCGCCCCGCTCTGGGGCTACAGCTGGATCGTCATCAAGACGGCGCTCGACTACTCGGGGCCGTATACCTTCGTCGCCCTCGCCACCGTGGGGTGCACCGTCGCATTCATCGTCGCGCTCCTCGCCACCGGCCGTCCGCTCCGGCCCCCGCCGCTGCGGTTCACCGTCCCCATCGGTCTCCTGCAGACGGCGCTGTTCAACATCCTCGCCACCGTCGCCCTCAGCTCGGGAGGCGCCGGCAAGGTCGGCGTGCTCGCGTACACCATGCCGTTCTGGTTGCTGCTGCTCGCCTGGCCGTTCCTCGGGGAGCAGTTGCGCGGGCTCCAGTGGCCGGCGGTGGCGCTGGCCCTCGCCGGCCTGCTCCTCGTGGTGCGCCCGTGGGACATGGGGGGCGCTCTCCCCGGGGTGCTCGCCGTTGTCGCGGGGTTGATCTGGGCCTGCGCAGGGCTCCTGATCAAACTCCTGCAGCAACGGGAGCCGGTCGACGCGCTGTCGCTCACGGCGTGGCAGATGGCCTTCGGCGCCGTCGCGCTCGTCGCGGTCGCCGCGCTGGCCCAGGACGGCTGGCCGCAGTGGACGGGCACCTTCATCGCCTGTCTGGTCTACGTGGTGCTGCTCTCGAGCGGGCTGTGCTTCGTCCTGTGGACGTACGCGCTGCACACGCTGCCCGCCGGCGCCGCCGGCATGGGGACGCTGGCCGTCCCGGTGATCGGCGTAGCGGCGGCGTGGGTCCACCTGGGCGAGCGGCCCGGCGCCGTCGAGGCCGCCGGCATGGCGCTCATCGTCGCGGCGCTGGCGGCGCTGGCGGCGTATGGTCTCGCCGCAGGCCGCCGCGCCGCCGGTGCGGCAATCGACGAGGCGGTCTTGCCCCCGGTCATCGAGTGAACCGCCGCGCCGCCGCGGTGACCGGGAGCGCCGCCCGATGTCACTGCTGCGTCTGCACCTCCACCGTCCACGCCTTGTCACCAATAGGGAGGACGTACAACACGTAGTCGCCCTCCGGAACGCTCACGACCTCCGGGGGGAAGGCTGCGCCCAGCGTGGCCGACTCAGCCTCCTTGGCGGTCTCGTAGGTGATCGGCTCGTTGGCCGGCAGTAAGCTGGCGATGACGCCGTCGGTGTCGCCGCCGCCAGGCATGTCGAGGACGAGCTGCACGTCGCCGCTCACCGTGAACGCGTCGCTGATGTGCAGGTCCAGCTCGTTCTTGGGATCGGTGGAGCTGTAGGTGGCGATGGTCGTCCACTCCGCCGCCGGGCTCTCCGCCGCCGGCGTCGTGGCGGCCGGCGGCTCCTCCGCGGCGCCGTCGTCTGAGCCTCCACATCCCACCAGCACCAGGGCCAGCATCGCGACCAGAGCCAACCAGACATACGTTCTACGCATCACGTCCTCCTCGGTTTCCTCATGCGACCGTACACGCCGGTTCCCCTGCAATCCTATCCGGTGGACTACTGAAGTGCAGTGGGGAGGCGAGACCACGAACAGCTCCCGATCCCACGTGGCCGCCGAGGCACCCACATCGTGAGCCAGCGGCCCGCGAGGGGGACAAGCAGAGCGCGTGAGGGCATGGCTGCCTGATCAAGGCAGCTCGGCTGCACAGCGGGTCGCAGGCATCGGAAGCGCCTCGACGGCCGTGAAGGCGATGCAGACGGAGGCAGCAGGCGCTCGGACGCCCCTACTCGGACTTGTCGGCGTTCACGGAGACGTTCGTGCTGCCCGGAGTGACCGAGACACGGATCGTCCGGAACGCCGGATCGCCGGTGTCGTACCGGACCATGAACTCCTCGGCGTCGCCGTGGTAGTCCACGTCGGCATGGTCGGGATCGATGGCGGCTCCCCGGCTGATGAGCGCGTCATACAGCCGCTTTCCGTCGCCTTTCACGGCAGCCGTGGGCGTTTGGTAGTGGAGGCTGACGATGAGCGCTTGGGCCGGCGGGGCGCCCGTGAGCACCGGTTCACCCAGTACGTCGGTGATGGCGGGCGCCGCGATCGCGTCGACGGCCTGCCCCACCGGAGTGGGGTTCTCGACCGCGGGCGGGGCGGCCTCCTGCGGCAAGGCGGTCTGCTGAGTCTGTTGGGCTGGAGGCGCGTCGCTCGCGGCGGGTTCGTCGCCGGACGTGTTCATGGCGAGATAGACCAGCACCACGATGAGCGCGATCGCCACGAGCGCCGCCCCACTCACCATCGCGCAGCCCATCCCCGCAGTGAGATCCGGTGCGTGCAGCAGCCTGCGCAAGAAGCCGAGCACCCCCCGTGCCTCGTCGCCAGAGACCGATCCTCCCATGAGCCCTCCCTCCAGTTGGCCAGCCGAAGCATATCGCCCTGGCGCGATCGCGGTCACCTGGACGACGGTGGGTTGACCCGGCTCAGGAGTAGGGCGCCGCGTCCGGCACGAAGAGGGCGAACTCCTGGCCGGTCTCCTCCGCGTGGGCCTTTGCCTCAGGGTAGAGAGCGGTGCGGATCCTCATGGTGTCCACACTGTGGCGGGTCCCGCCGGAGGTGTCCGCGTTCCAGGCCTTGTCGGCGACACGGGGGTGATCGCTTGTCGCACCCAGTCAGGACGCCCGGAGAGTCCGGAGAAAGCACGCCTCACGACTTGGCCTAACAGGATGCCCATCGGGCCTGACGGCCTGCTTGGAGACGGCGAAGACGGTGTGGCTGCAGACAACCCTGCCCCCCGGCGGCAGGCACCGGAACGCGAACGGCGCGGCCGGCCGCCCTCAGGCGGCCGGCCGCGCCGTTGTCACGCTGGTGTGCTTCAGTTAGAGCC
>CAYTRM010000013.1:6268-18010 GCA_964440225.1 uncultured Thermoleophilia bacterium
GCCGCCGGAGCCGCCGCCGTTGCCGGCGCCGGAGCCGTCGCACTCGCCGTCGCCGTCGCCGCCGGAGCCGCCGCCGTTGCCGGCGCCGGAGCCGTCGCACTCGCCGTCGCCGCCACCGTTGCCCTGGCCGGCCTGGGTCTGCGTGCCGGCCTGCGTCTGCGTCTGGGTCTGCGTCTGCGTGCCCGCTTGGGTCTGCGCCTGCGTGCCGGTCTGCGTCCGGGTCTGCTGGCCGTCGCCGGTGCCGTCGCAGTCCTGCGAGCGATCGCGGTCGCGGTCGCGCAGCTGGTCGCCGGCGGCGGTGCCGTCGTCGGCCGCGCCGTCACGGTCGCGATCGCGGGCCTGGTCCGGGACGGCGTCGCACGTCGCGTCCGGGGCAGGCGTACACGTCTTCGCCGCGACCGGTGTGCGGTCGCGGTCCTGCGACTTCTCGCGCAGCTGGCCGCTCGCCAGAGCTGCTCCGGCGCCGATCAGCAGTACCACTCCTGCAAGCACGAGTATCTTGATGAGTCTCACATCACCCTCCTGGGGTTCGAGCGATAGGCCAAGTGCCTCTGCACCAAGTAGGACACTCCCGCAGGCGGAACCTTAGCCGTGCGACCGCCCCGGGCTCGCCGGCACAAGCCTGGCGGATGCGCCGCACCACGGCCCGCTCGAGGTCTCCTCACATCTCGCCGCACACCGCGTAGTAGGCGTCCAGCATCTCGTCCCAAGCGGTGGTGTCGGCGAAGGTCAACCCGATCTCGTCGTAGTCGAGGTCGAAGTAGTTGATGCCGTCGTACATCGCCCGGTTCGGCGGGAAGTTGACAGTGATGCCGCGGAGCCGCTCGGCGCGAAGCTCGGGGTGCCCGTCGTACACGCAGCCGTCGAGGCCGGCCTTGACGGCCGCGGCCCAGAACGCCACAGCGGGGTCGTCGATGTTCAACGCGACCTGGTCGGCGAAGTTCCAGAGGTCCGCGAACCAGAACACGCCCATGTACGACATCCACACCTGGCAGCGGGACCACGCCGCGGCGGCGCAGACCTGCTGCGACCAGTCGTCCATGCCGGCGGTCAGCGTGAGCGCGAGCCCGTCGCAGGCGCTGATGAGCGCCGGGAGCTGAGCCGTTTCCACAGCGGCGTACTGCGCGACGATCTGCGAGCCGCTGCGTTCCACCTTGTCGGCGACGTAGGCGTCGACGGTGAGCTCGGCAAGGGCGGCGGTGGGCAGGCCGGGATCGGCCTCCATGGCGGCGACGACCTCGGCCCACGGGACGCCGTAAGCGTCCATGGTGACCTCGGTGCCGAGGACGAAGTCACTCGAGCCCTGAAGCTGGGCGGAGACCTCGACGGCGCTCATGCAGCAGGCTTCGAGGTTCGTGATCGCGATGCGGGCGCCGGTCGCGCTGGTGGCGGCCTCCATCGCGGCGCCCAGGCCGGGGATGGTCATCTCGGTACCGGAGACGTCGTCTTTGCAGATGCCGATCCAGCCGCCGCCGTGGTCCCACACATTGAGGAGGTACCTCTCCGCGGGAAAGCGCCGGATCGCGTCGACCAGGAACGTCTCGATCGTGTCCGGGTCGCCCATGTCGGGTTCGGCGACGTCGCCGACCTTCTCGTAGCCGTCAGACGTGACCACGTACTCCTCGGCGCCCTCGGCGCCCTCGTGATCGTAGAGGACGAAGACGTTCACGCTGCTGTCGGGCTCGAGACCGGCGGCGACCGCCTCCATCGTCCACCAGCCCTCGTAGTCGAGGTTGTTGTCGCCGTCGAGGTAGATCAGCATCGTCCACGGTTTGAGCTGGGTATCTTTCGGCACGCTGCCGGTGGCGGCCATCGCCGGCGGTACCGCCACGAGGATGCAGGCGATTGCGACGAGCGTGAGTATGGCGAGCAGAGGACTGCGCGCGCGACATGGTGAGCGTGACATCGAACCCCCCCGATTCGAATGCGGGCGTGGCTGCACGCCCCTCCATACGAATCAACGTCTCACGCGGGATTCTCTTAGCTGGCGGGAGACAAGGGGCTTCGGGATCCACGCGGCCGTGCGAGCGCAGGTGACCTGGTCCGCCTCTCACGAGCGATCGCCGAAGCGACAGACGCCCGGACGAACGCGACAACTCAAGCCGCAAGCCGCCCCCGCCGACGACAGACGCATCGAGCCCCTACCGGCGGAGACGTGATGACTGACGACGCTCGCGACGCCAAGACTACGGCCAGGCACTTCTTCCTCGGGCACGAGGAGATGGACTACCAGATCCAGTGCATCCTGGGTCGCTCCTACTACGGGGGGTCGGACACCGGCGAGATCCTCGCGTGTGTGGACCGCATCGAGGACGGAGACTTCGAGAGCTGGTACGCGGCCTGGCACGGCATGGCAGAGCGCGTCCGCGCTCTGGCGGACGCCTCCACCGCGGCCGGTCACGACGTGAGCGCCCGCGCCGCCTACCTCCGCGCCGCCAACTACTATGCCGACTCGGTCCTCTTCATCGACGGGACCGACGACCCGTCGCGGCAGCTGCCTGCGTGGAAGCTGCACCTGGAGTGCTGGGAGTCGTTCTGCGCCCGGCTCGACCCGCCGGCAGAGAAGGTGGAGATCCCATGTCCGGACGCCGACGTGCCCATGCCCGGATGGCTGTTCCGGCCCCGCGGCGCCACCGGCCGACTGCCCGTCGTCATCTTCAACAACGGCAGCGACGGCGCGACCAGCATCATGTGGTCCTCCGGCGCCGCCGGCGCTCTTGCGCGCGGCTACGCCGCGCTCGTCTTCGACGGCCCCGGGCAGAACAGCATGCTGTGGCTGCACGGCGTCCCCTGGCGCTACGACTGGGAGAAGGTCATCACGCCGGTCGTGGACCTTCTCGTGGCGCGCGCCGACGTCGACCCCGCGCGCATCGCCCTCTCCGGCCTCAGCCAAGGCGGCTACTGGGTCCCGCGCGCACTCGCGTTCGAGCGCCGCATAGCCGCGGGCATCTGCGACCCGGGGGTCATGGACGTCTTCACGATCATGAGCAAGAGCCTGCCGCCGGAGATGCTGCCTCTCCTGGACGCCGGCGCCAAGGACGACTTCGACAAGTACTTCGCCATGGGCATGCAGGCAGCCCCGCCGGCCGCCCTGCAGGAGGTCACGTGGCGCATGAAGCCCTACGGCACCACCAGCTACTTCGAGTGGTATACGGCGGCGCGCGCGTTCAACCTTCGCGACGTGGTCGGACAGATCGAGTGCCCGATCTTCATCGCCGACCCGGACGACGAGCAGTTCTGGCCCGGGCAGTCGAAGGAGCTCGCCGAGAAGCTCACCTGCCCGGTGACGCTGATGCCCTTCAAGCGCGAGGAGGGCGCCGCCTGGCACTGTGAGCCCAAGGCCCGCAGCCTGTACGACCTGCGCATGTACGAGTGGCTCGAGGGCGTGATGCAAGGCCGAGATGAAGAAGGCCATGAAGGACGGCAATGACAAGATCACGCAGTACCTGCAGACGGGAGTCGCCGACGTCAACGGCTGGCGTCTGAGCGCGTTCTTCGGCGACCGCGAGTTCTTCAGCGGCGACTGGCTCAAGCGCGCCGCCGGCGCCCGGGCGGGACTCTTCGGCAACGACGCCGCCGAGGCGGTGTACCCCGCCACCAAGACGACCGCCGCCAACGACCCGCTCGACGGCAGCAAGCACACCTACACGATCACGTTCGCCAAGGGCGAGTTGCCGCCGGTCAAAGCCTTCTGGTCGCTGACGATGTACGACCTGGAGACGCAGCTGCTGGTCGCGAACCCCATCGACCGCTACCTGATCAACTCGACGATGCTCTCCCAGCTCAAGAAGAACGCCGACGGCTCGCTCACGATCTACGTCCAGAGGGACTCTCCGGGCAAGAGCAGGAAGTCCAACTGGCTTCCGGCTCCCGACGCCACCTTCGGCATCGCCATGCGGCTCTACTGGCCGCGAACCGATCCACCTTCGATCCTGCCGCCCGGCCGGGGGACCCGGCAGCCGCCGGCGATCGTACCGGCCGACTAGAGGCGTGGCCCATCAGGTCATGACCTTCGGCCGGGCCTCGTGCTATGGTCCCGAGCAGGCTCCCATCACGTGGAGGCAGGAGGCTGAGCTTGACCGACATCACCGCCCTTCGAGCGCTTGGCTACTCGGCGCGCTGGGAGGCGCTCTTCGAGCCTTTCGCCGGGCAGGGTCTGACGCCCGCCCGCGTGATCCGCAACGACCGCGGCAGCGCGCTGATCGCCACGGCCGAGGGCATCGTCCGCGGGCAGCCCTCAGCGCGTCTCTCGAAGGCGTCTCGCGGACCCGCCGACATGCCGGCCACCGGCGACTGGGTGGCTGTCACGCCGGGCGACGACCTCGAGGTCGCGCTCATCGAGGCGGTGCTCGAACGCGCCAGTGCCATCACGCGCGGCGACCCGGGCAAGGCCTCGGACGTCCAGGTCCTGGCCGCCAACATCGACACCGTGTTCGTGGTCCATCCGATCGCCGACCCGCCCAACCTCCGCCGCATCGAGCGTGAGCTCTCCCTGGCGTGGGACTCGGGGGCCGTCCCGGTCGTGGTGCTCACGAAGGCGGATCTCTCCGCCGACCCGGAGGCGGCGCGACAGGCGACCGAGTCGGTCGCGCTCGGCGTGGACGTCCTCGTCACGAACGCGTTGGCCGGCGAGAGCCCCGAGCTGCTCCTCGCCTACATCACGGATCATCGCACCGCGGTCCTGGTCGGCCCCTCGGGCGCCGGGAAGTCCACCCTCATCAACGGACTCCTCGGTGAGCAGCGACAGGCGACGCACGACGTGCGCGAGGGCGACGGACGCGGGCGCCACACGACGGTCGCCCGCGAGCTCATCCAGATGCCGCGCGGCGGCGTGCTCATCGACACTCCCGGCCTGCGGTCGCTCGGCCTGACGGGGTCGGAGGACGGCATCGCCTCGGTCTTCGCGGACATCGAGCTGCTCGCCGAGTCATGCCGCTTCCGCGACTGCACGCACGACCACGAGCCCGGCTGCGCGGTCCGGGCCGCCGCCGAGTCGGGGGCGCTGCAGCCGGAGCGTCTGGCCAGCTACCGCAAGCTGCTGGCCGAGGCGCAGGAGGCGGCGGCCAAGGCGGACGGACGGCTTCGCGCCGAGAGGGACCGCAAGGCGAAGACGATCAGCAAGGCCGTCAAGGACTACTACAAACTGACCGGTGGTGGTTGAACCACCCCGCCACGGGGCTGCCCGTCAGATCGAGCGAGTGAAGCTCTCGACGTCCTCGCGCCTGTAGAGCTTGCGACTGCCACCACCCGGCGCCAACACGGGCTGGATGCAGCTGGCCGCCACCCACCGTCGAAACGTCGGGCGAGCGACCCCGCACTTGTCCGCAGCAGCCTCTTCGGTGAGCAGCGCGCGTTCTGGATCGAGGATGTTCGGCTTGGTCAACGGGAGACCTCCAGAGGCGTGGCGTCGTGCGCCATGCCCTCGTTCGAGCAGTAGGGACGAAATGATTGCGCTTCACCCGCGGGCCGACGACCCTGCAGTGCGTTGCGCTCAATGCCTAACCCAATGCGCTGTGGGGTCGGCGCCGTAGAGGATCGTCTCTCCGTCTCCACGCCGACCTCTCGTCCAAGGCCGATCTGGAACTCGAGTGGAGGAAGACAGCGGCAAGATCACGCTCTTCGCGGTTGAAGCTCCGGTACGGAGTGGTCCAGCCCAGCAGCTCATGCGCGTTCATCGGCCTCCCCCCAGCCCAAGCCCCGTCGCTCGACCTTGCTACTTGAGGCCGAAGGCGGCTTCGGCGGCTACATGTTCTGCAGCGCCTGGGCGGCGCTCTTGCCCGCCTCCGAGTCAGGGTCGATGCTCACGGCCTTCTGGAAGGCGAGCTTCGCCTGCGCCAGGAAGTCGGCCGCCGCAGCCTCGTCCTGCGCCTCTTCAGCCTCGGTCTGCATGAAGATGCCCTTGTTGAGCTGGGCGGGCTGGAAGTCGGGGTTCTGCTTGAGGACCGCGTCGATCTGCTTGATGCCCTCGTCGTGGTGTCTCTGGTAGAAGAGCGCGACGGCGTAGTCGGTGCCCACGTTGGGGTCGCCCGGCTGCTTCTTCCACGCGGCGCCGTACACCTCCGAGGCGGCCTCGAAGTACGCCACCCCAGCTTCTGGGTCGTCTTTGCCGAAGGCCTCCATGCCCTCGTCGTAGAGGCCGTTGGCCCTCTCGACCAGCTCGGAGTAGGAGCCGGACGTGTCGGCCGCCACCGGCTCGGGCGCACCGGCTGCCCCGCCGTCGCCACCGCCACCGCCACCGCCACCGGCAGACACGAGCACCGCCACGATCACGATGGCGGCCGCGACCGCGAAGCCGCCCCAGACAACGGCGACGGGCGTTCTTGACCTGGGCGGCGTCGCTGGAGCCTGCCCCTGCCGGGCGGCGGCACGCCGCTGCGAACGGGGGCGCCGGCTGTCGGAAGACTCAGCCGCGCTCCGCTCGGCCGCCGACCGCTTCGGCTTCGGCATCTGATGTCCGCACTCCGGGCAGAACTTGGCCTTGCCCGCGTCGGCGCCGCACTCGGAGCACTCGCCGGCGCGAGTCAGGGTACGCAGGTCGTTGCCGCACTCCGGGCAGAACTTGGCCTGGGCTGCGTCGGTGCCGCACTCGGGACAGTACATCGGCTCAGTCTCCCTGGGGTCGTTCTGATGGATACAGTTGATAGCTTAACTCTACTTACCATGATAGCCGGGACTCCGCGGGGCGAAAACCGGGCGGCGCCTGCCGCTTGGTCCGTGCGCTTTGTGAGGCGTGACGCCCCCCACGCCGAGCCAGGCAGAGACAGACGAACGCGGACAGATCGATCAGCCGGGCGTGCTCGACGTCGTGGGCCCGCAGTCCGTGGCGCAGTCGAACCCCGCGTCCCGCGGCTCGCACTGGAGGGTCACGTGCGTGACGTCGAAGCGCTCCGCGAGGAGGCGCTGTGCCGCCTGCAGCACCGGCCCCACATCGAGAGCCGAGCGCACCGTCAGGTGCCCGCTCGCCATGTTCATGCCGGACGTGAGCGTCCAGATGTGCAGATCGTGGACGTCGACGACGCCGGCAAGGGCGCGGAGCTCACCCTGCGCGGCGGCGACGTCCAGATCCGGTGGCGCGATCTCGAGCAGGACCCGCAGAGCATCGCGCGCGAGCCGCCAGGCACGCGGCAGGATGAAGAGACCGATGCCGGCGCCGATGATCGGGTCGGCGTAGGACCAGCCGGTGGTGAGCAGGATGATGCCGGCAGCAATGACGCCCGCCGACCCGAGCATGTCGGAGAAGACCTCGAGGAAGGCGCCGCGGACGTTGAGGCTCTCCTTGGCGCCGGAGCGCAGCAGGGCGAACGAGACCAGGTTCACGGCGAAGCCCACGGAGGCGACGACGAGCAGTGGGAGGCCGGGCACCTCGGGCGGGTCGGCGAAGCGCAGAGCAGCCTCGTAGAGGACGTAGGCAGCGACCCCGAAGAGCAGAACGGCGTTGGCCAGGGCGGCGAGTACCTCGAGGCGATAGAGGCCATAGGTATGGGCCGGGTCACGGCGCCGGCTCGCGAGCTGGATCGCGGCAAGCGCCATGCCGAGGCCCACGACATCGGTCAGCATGTGACCGGCGTCGGAGAGGAGCGCCAGTGAGCCGAACAGCAGGCCGGTGACGACCTCGACCGCGGCGTATGCGAGCGTCAGTATGAAGGCGGCGAGCAGAGGTCCCCGGTGCCTGCCCGCGGCGGAGACGCCGTGCGCATGATCGTGGCCACCGCTCACCGTGTCGCCCCCTGCTGTTCCATGGTACGGCCCCGGCACGTGGGTGCTCATCTCACGCCGCAGCCGCTCCCCCCATGTGCCCATCGTCAGCTTCGTTCAGTCGCTTCTCGGGTCACAGCGTCATTCTGCGCGCCGCTGAACGCCGGGGCTGGGCCTGGGCCACCCGCACGAACTGCTACTGTCTTCCTGTGCGGGAGCCGGAGTCCGGTCACGAGCCTCCACAGTCATGCGAGCGTGAGCGGGGATCGGGTGGGCCTACGGCGCGGCAGGCCTCGTTAGAGGAGAGGAGGTGCACCAGCATGTCGCAGAGCGGCGGTCCGCGGTTGCGGCTCGAGTTCTGGAGCGGGTTCAGGCAGTTCGTGGCGGACAGGAGCGCCATCACCTGCGGGCGCGCGTCGTCTGAGACCTGGATGCACCACGACGCGCGGCTCAACTGCGGCCGGCTCTTCTCGATGATCCGCACGCGAGACGGAGAGATCGGCTCGCAGTTCGCCCTGGACGACCTCACCGCGCGGACGGTCTTCAGCCTGCTCGACGACCACAGGCGTGAGGTCGACGAGGCGTTCGGGCAGCCGCTCACCTGGCTGCTGGACAACCTCGGCGGGCTCGCCCGGGCGCTCGGCCCCTTTGTCGGCCGTTCGATCCCCACGCCGCACCGCGGCGACTGGGACGAGCCGTCCTTCTTCGCTGCGCTCGGCGAGCACAACCCCTGCGCCGCCGGCCCGGCCCGTCGGCTCCTCGAGTGGGGCCGGGCCTCGCTGCCGCAGGTGCGCTGGGGCCACGGCAAGCAGTCCGGCTCCTTCACGCCCGGCGTCCTCCGGTCCGGCGTCGAGCACAGCCTGGTCAGCGTGTGGACCGACGGCCTCTTCTGCGACCGCTTCCAGCCGGCGGTCTTCGACCGCAGCACCGACGAGGACTGGAGCAGGCGCGGCGGCAAGGACGCTACCGCCGTTGCCGCCGTACGCGTGGACGAGCTGCTCGCGACCCACCGGCCGGAGCCGCTGCCGGCGCGCGCGCAGGAGGCCGTGGACGCCGTCCTGGCGCGCGCCCTGGACCGGGCCCGCCGCGGCTGAGCGACTGGACCAGCCTGGGGGGCCGGAGGCAACCTCTCGCGATCGGCCGTCAGCCGGCGGCGATCATCGCCACCCCCACGAGCGCCACCGCGATCCCCACCTGCTGCGTGCGGGAGAGGCGCTCGTGCAGCATGAAGTAGGCCAGGGTGATCAGGAAGACGGGGTAGACCGAGCTCAGCACCGAGGCGACGCTCAGGTAGCCGAGGGTCGCCGCCACCGAGAACAGCTGGTTGCCGGCGACCTCGAACGCGCCGATGGCCATGATGGGCGCCACGGCGGCCCTCGTGAGCTTCAGGCTCGGCCGCACCACGACGAACGCGAGCGCCAGGATGACCGTGCTGGTCGACCGGGAGAGGAAGACGGTCCAGGAGGCGTCCGTCTCCCCGCCTTTGGCGTACAGGACCATGACGACGCCCCAGACCACCGCCGTCAGCACGGCGAACCCGACGCTCACCCTGCTCGTGGCCTGGTGGCACGCCCCGGCGCTCTTCTCGCGCGACGCCAGGATCACGCCGCCGAGCGCGATGACGATGCCGGCCAGCTGCAGCGCGGAGGGACGCTCGCCGGCCGCGAGGCCAACGACCACCGGCACGGCGACGCTGAGGCTGATGATCGGCCCGATGATGCACATCACGCCGATGGCGAGCGCCTGATAGGACGCGGCGATCGAGACGACGGAGAGCACGCCGGCGGCGAGCCCCGTCAGCACCACCTCCTCGGGAAGCGCGCGACCTTGAGCCAGGACGACCACCGCCATCAGGCCCAGACCCGCGAGCTGGCTGACGACGAGCACCGTCCACAGGGAGGTCCGCCGCGTCTGGCTGCCGGAGAGGAAGCAACTCCCTCCCCACGAGGCCCCGGCGGCGAGGGCGAGAACGATGGCCAGCATGACCGCAGGCTATCAGACGAGCGAGACCACGCGGGACGCTCAGTCCCAGTCGAGCGTGAGCTTGGCGCCCTCGAGGCCGACGATCTCGGTGATGTCCTGCATCGTCTCCATCATGCCGCGGTACGTGCCGTCGGCGTCGCGCAGTGGGGCGTAGCGGACGAGGATCAAGCGGCCCTCCTCGATGCGCCGGAAGACGGCCTCGTCGCGCTCGCCGTCGCGGAACGCGGCCTCCATGCGGGCGATCGTCCGGCGCGAGTGCTCGTTGTGCGACTCGTCGACGTGCACGCCGGCGTGGCGCAGCTCGCAGTCGGCGAACAGATCGCCGTGCCAGTAGACGAGCGTGCCGTCCTCGTCGATGACGGAGACCTGCACCGGAAGATGGCGGATGACGAGGTCCATCTGTGCGGATGTGAGGGCGCCGGCGAGAGACGAGCTCGGTCCGGCGCCGGGTGTGGTCTGGTGTCCCATCACGCTCTCCTCTTCGGCTGGGTGGCCCGATCGTGCCTCGGCGGCCGGCCCATCCTACTCGACCGGACCCGGCCTTGGTCAGCCCCGCAGCCAGGCCTCGAGCTCGGGCATCCGCGCCATGGTCTCGTCGTAGCCCTGGCGGTACAGCGCCTCGAGCCGGGCGGGGTCGCGCTCGAGGCGGCCGACCACCAAGGGGCGGGCGGGCCGGAGGACGAAGGCCGAGCCGGCCCGCTCCATCCGTTCCGCCAGATCAAGCGACGCGTTGTACACGGCGGGCCGGCGCAGCATCGCCGCGTAGAGGGCCGGGTAGCGCCGCAGCAGCACCCAGCCGAGACCCCGCAGCTTCGCCGGCGGCTTGCGGTACCCGGCGTTGCGGGTGAGCACGACGACGACGCGCGGGTTGCCGTCCTGGACGGCCCTCAGGATCGGGATCGAGTCGGCCACGCCGCCGTCCACGCACGGCGCGCCGTCCACCGGTACCGGCGGCGACAGCACCGGCAGGCTGCAGCTGGCCCGCTGGAGGGTGTGCACGTACCAGCGCGGGTCGTGGTCGTGCTGTGCGTAGTACCGCGCCGCCCCCGTGGTGCAGTCGGTCACGCCGCTCACCAGCGTCCGCGGCGACGACCCGAACGCCTCGTAGTCGAACGGCGCCAACTCGTCGGGCAGGGTCCGGAACAGGAAGTCCATGCCGAACCAGCTTCGCTCGCGCACCAGGTTGCGCCAGCCCGCGTAGCGCGGGTCCGCCACCAGGTCCACGAACACGCGGTGGCTGCGCTCGCGCTGCCCCGCCACGTAGTGCCCGCCGGCGTTGGCCCCGGCCGAGACGCCGACGACGTAGCCGAGGTCGACGCCGGCGTCCATGAACGCGTCCAGCACACCACCGGTGTAGGTGGTGCGCATGCCGCCGCCCTCCAGGACCAGTCCAATGCCCGCGATCATGGCGCGAGCCTAGCATGGCTCATGAGATAGGCTGGTGAGCAGTTCCTGAGACGAGGGGAGAGGCGCATGGCCAAGATCAAGTTCGAGCTCGAGCCGGGTGAGGAAAAGGTCGGCAAGTGGACCATCCACTACCTGCCCCCCACCGGCGGCAAGTTCGCCGGCAAGCTGCTGGTCACGGACCGCCGCATCCTGTTCGAGCCGCTCAACCCCAAGCAGGACCTCTCCCTGGCGACCGCCATCGACGCGCTCAGGGTCGGCGGAATCGTCGGCGACCACTTCCGCAACTACTGGGACGGCCAGGGATTGCGCATCCCGCGCGCCGACGTGCGGTCGGTCGCGAAGAAGCAGGGCGGGATGACGAAGCAGGTCGTCGTGACGCTCGCCGACGGGCAGGAGTTCACCTTCGACAACGGCTTTCTCTCGGTGGACAAGCTGCTGGCGACGCTGGGAGGCTGACGTCCTCTTCCGCAAGTCCTGAACGACCCCGCGCGCAGCGGGGTCAGACCGGCTTGCCCGCGCGGGCCGAGCTCCGCGCGTGCTCCAGTTGCTCCAGCGTCGGGATGCCCTGGTTGCCGAGCCGGGAGACTTTGAGCCCCGCGGACCAGGCGGCGGTCGCGAAGCACTCGGCAGGGGGCAGGCCCATCGCCAGCGCCCACG